>JAGZAC010000118.1 GCA_018370615.1 Clostridiales bacterium | reverse complement strand
GTCCGCCAGGGCCGCAGCATCCCCCAGACTGTCATTCTCACCGGAAATCAGCGTATACTCAAAGGAAACACGCCTCCCCGTCTTGTCAAAATAATACTGGCATGCCTGCAAAAGGCTGTCAATAGAATATGTTTTGTTTATCGGCATAAGCCTGCTTCGTACGCCGTCGTCCGAAGCATGCAGGGAGACAGACAGCGTCACTGGAAGACCTTCCTCTGCCAGACGGTAAATCTGCGGCACCAGCCCACAGGTGGAAACAGAAATATGCCGCAGCCCAATGTTCAGCCCTTCCTTTTGCGACACAAGATGGAGAAATCGAATCGTATGTTCATAATTATCCAGCGGTTCCCCGATTCCCATCATCACGACACCGCTTACACGTTCTCCCGTATCTCTGCCGATTACTGCAACCTGTCCCAAAATTTCCGATGCCGTCAAATTTCGGCTGCGCCCATGGAGGGTAGACGCACAAAAAGTACATCCCATCCGGCATCCTGCCTGGCAGGATACACAAACCGTGTTCCCATGAGCGTAACGCATAAATACGCTCTCCACACACTCACCGTCAATCATACCCATCAGATACTTTATGGTACCGTCAATCTTCGAAACCTGCTTTTGCACAATTCTCGGCAACCGATAGACACAGTCCGTCCGCAGCCTTTCCCGAAAGGATGCTGGAAGATTGGTCATCTCCTCCAGAGGCACTCCCTTTTGCATCCAGCCATACAGCTGCTGGCCGCGGAAAGCCGCTTCTCCCAAATCTTTTGCCAGGGTCTTTGCCTCCTCCAAGGTCATCCCCAGCAAATCCGGTTTTTCCGTCACGTCCCCCTCACCTTCTCTGCATTCTGCAAATGTAGAATCCGTCCGTACCGTGTATATGTGGCAGCAGCGTCAACGCACTCTGCACTTTCCCCTGAAAAGAAAACGGACACGGCGCAAATTCCGGATGCTCCTCAAAGAACCGGTCCGTTACTCCAGTATTTTCCGCCGGATTTAAGGTGCAGGTAGAATACACCAGCGTACCGCCCGGCCGCACATACGCAGCCGCCCCCACAAGCACATCATACTGTACCTGGGGCAAACGGACCATGGCATCCAAATCCTTATATTTAATGTCCGGCTTTTTCCCGATGACGCCCAAACCGGAGCAAGGAGCGTCACACAGCACACGATCAGCCTTCCCTAGCAAAGACTTCCTTGGATTTCTTGCATCCCGCGCTTCCGTTTCCAGGATAGATATTCCAAGCTTTTTGGCTCCCCGCTCTATCAGAGAAAGCTTATTTTCATGTAAATCAAAGGCATAAATCCTGCCGCAGTTCTCCATATCCATGGCTGCGGCAAAGCTTTTCCCCCCTGGAGCTGCGCAAACGTCTACCACCGTTTCACCTGGACGGGCACCCAAAATACGGGCACATAAGGCGGAAGCCTCGTCCTGCACAAACCAGTCCCCCGATTCCACCCCTTCCAGCACACCGTCAAAAGATGCAACTTTTACACACCCATCGCACAAATCGGATACCACACCGCCCAATTGTCCGGCAGCAGCTGCTGCAGAACCCCGCAGGGTATTTACCCGCAGTGCTGTTTTCTCTTTTTCCAGAAAAGAAGAAAATATCCTTTCCGCTGTTTCTATCCCAAACCATTCTACAAATGCAGAACAAAGATGTGCCGGTATCGAATACCGTACCGATAAATACTGCTTGTCCGTCCTGTCCGGCAGGGACACCGCACAGCCGCCCCGGACAAAGGTACGCAATAGAGCATTGACAAAGCCTCTCCCCTTCGCCGGCGCCAGAGATACAGATTGAGACACAGCAGCATGCGGAGGAATTCGGTCCATATACGCCAGCTGATAAATCCCCAGACGAAGCGCACACAGCACCCCCTCGTCCAGTGTAGTCAACCGGCGGCCGGAAAGCGTACCGATGATATAATCCAAAGTGATCAGCCGTTCCGTAACACCGTATACAAGTGCCGTATAAAGGCCCCGGTCCGCCTCAGACAGCTGCATGCGGGAGAGCATTGTTCCCACTTCCAAATTGGTATATTTCCCAGCCCGCATTTTGCATAAGGAGGCATACGCAGCCCGCCGGCCGGGATTTACGGTTTTTATATCGCCCATGCCAGCCGATCTCCCGCCTGTATCCGCCTGCCGCGTACAAAATCGGCGGCCTGCATTCTGCTTTTTCCTTCCGGAAGCACACCGGCAATCAATATTTTTTGTCCATCACCGCAGGCCACGCAAAAACCCTCGTCAGTAAGGTCTGTCACCGTTCCTGCCGGCGCACTGGAAGTTCCCTGCGCAGGCTTTGCAGACAGGATTTTTAAAAGCTTTCCATCGGGTGTCCTGGTCATCGCCAGCGGGTAGGGAGACAGCCCTCGAATCTGCCACAGGATGGCGTTTGCATCCCTGGAAAAATCCAACACGCAATCTGCCTTTTCAATCTTCGGCGCGTAAGTTGCCAACGTGTCGTCCTGCCGCACCGAAGCTGCCTCCCCTGCTTCCAGCATGGGCAACACCTGTACCAACAGCTTTCCCGCCATTGCTGCAAGGCGGTCGTGTACTGTTTCAAAGGTATCTTCTTCTGTAACAGGAGTTTTATCCCACAGAAGCATGTCTCCGGTGTCCACCCCTTCGTCCATGTACATAATTGTAATTCCCGTTTCCGCTTCTCCCTCCATAATGGCCCGCTGGATGGGCGCAGCCCCGCGGTATTTCGGAAGCAGAGAGCCGTGGGCATTGATACATCCAAGCCGTGGATAATCAAGGATATACGACGGAAGTATCTTTCCGTAGGCAACCACAATGATAACATCCGGAGCCAACGCAGATAGAGTACCTGCAAACGCTCCGTCCCGCAGGGTCTGGGGCTGATATACAGGAATCCCCTGCTCCTGGGCATACACCTTCACCGGCGGCGGAATCATTTGATATCCCCGTCCCTTCGGTTTATCCGGCTGGGTCACAACTGCTATTACCTGTTGTCCTGCTTCTATGAGGCTTTGCAGACAAACCTGCGCGAAATCAGGCGTGCCCATAAAAAGAATCCGCATATATCCATCCCCCATCTGTTTTTACGTCTCTATTTCACATTCCTCGGCGTGGTCGATAAACAAAATTCCATCCAAGTGATCGATTTCATGACAGAAGGCACGGGCTGTCAGCCCGCTTCCCTTCACAGTGAATATCTTCCCCTCCCGGTCCATGGCCCGCACGGTGACGTGCATTGGCCGGTCGGTATACCCCCACCTGCCGGGTACGGACAGGCAGCCTTCCAGCTCATGCTGGTGCCCGCTTTGCTCAATAATTTCAGGGTTGATCAGCTCTATCATTTCATCGTTTTCGTTTACTACAATTATCACCCGTCTGCGCACCCCCACCTGGGGAGCCGCAAGCCCCACGCCGTCGGCGTGAGCCAGAGTTTCCCGCATATCATCCAGCAAAGTTAAGATTCTGGGGGTGATTTCCTCTACAGGTCTGCACTTTCCCCTTAGAATCGGGTCCCCTTCCTGTACAATATTCCGTATCGCCATATTCATTTCCTCCTTTTCTATGTATTTATAAACTGGAGGGATTCAAATCCGCACTAATGACAAGATTTTTTGTCCCGCTTTTTCCAAAAGCAGTCAGCAGGCTGCCAATCATTTTTCGCGCCTGTCTGCTCAACCGACATTTGATCACCAACCGCATTCTGCACACATTTTGTATCCGATATACAGGCGCTTCAAAAGGACCGAACACCACAGCCTGCACATCCTGAAACGCACCTTCCAAAAGCTCCTTTACATTCCCCTTTAACTTTTCAGCAGAGGCGGCGAGCAATGCCTCATCACTACTGCATAAGGTAATGACTGCAATGTCGCAGAAGGGCGGAAATACCAACGCCTGCCGCAGGGGAAGCTCCCGTTCATAAAAGGATTTGTAGTCCTGCATAGCAGCCAGACGGATTACCGGAGAATCCGGGTTACAGGTCTGCACCACCGCCACGCCTGGCTCGTTGGCACGTCCTGCACGGCCAATTGCTTGGGTCAGCATGGCAAATGTGCGCTCCGCCGCCCGATAATCGTCCAGGTAAAGGCTGCCGTCTGCATTCATAATCCCCACCAGCGTCACTCTCGGAAAGTCATGGCCCTTTGTGACCATTTGTGTTCCCAACAGCACATCTGCATTTCCCTCTCGAAAGCTGTCGATCAGCTCACGATGGGACATTTTTGTCTGTGTCGTGTCCATATCCATACGCAGCACCCGCAGTCCAGGCACAAGCCGCTCAATTTCTTCCTGAGCCTGCTGCGTGCCGCAGCCCATAAAACGAAAATGCTCTGCGCCGCAGGAAGGACACGTCTGCGGCACCGATGTGCGGTATCCGCAGTAATGGCAGGCCAGATTCCCTCTCTGGCTGCGCCGGCGAAGATAATCCTCGGCATCCTCCGCCTCTCCAATGGGAGAATGGACATGATAGGTAAGAGATACCGAACAGTTAGGACACCGAATTGCCTCGCCGCACACACGGCAGCTGACAGCACTGTTATATCCCCGGCGATTCAAAAAAACAATCGCCTGGGACTTTTTATTCCGCACCTCCTGCAGCCGTTCCAAAAGTCCGATGCTGATCGGCGATGTATTTCCCGCATCTGCCTCACTGCGCATATCGCTGATGACTACGTCCGGCAGACGGGCATTGCCATAGCGCTGTGTCATTTCAATCAAGGTATAGGTTCCTGACACGGCTTTGTAATAGGAGCCCATAGACGGGGTCGCAGATGAGAGCAGCATCAGGGCGCCGTGCTGTCCGCAGCGATATCTTGCAACATCATGGGCCAGATACTTGGGATCTGCATCTGATTTATAGGTATGCTCCTGTTCCTCATCTATGACAATCATTCCGATTTTGGGAAGGGGGGCGAAAATCGCACTGCGTGTGCCGATGACCACATCCGCCATCCCCTTGCGAATCCGCTTCCAGGCATCGTATCGTTCTCCGGCAGAAAGCTTGGAATGAATCACAGCCACCCGATCTCCATAACACCTGCAGAAATACTGCACCACCTGGGGGGTAAGGGAAATTTCCGGCACCAGAACGATTACCCCTCGCTCATCCTGCAAAACCCGATCTATCATCTCTTTTATCACTCTGGTTTTGCCGCTGCCGGTCACCCCGTGAAGTAATGCCGCTGCTGTTCCGGAGGTATACAACGCCTCCAACTTATCATATGCCGCCCTCTGCTGTTCTGACAGCTCAGTGGTATCCTCCTCCACTGCAATGCCTTCTTCCATCGCATAGGGATTGCGGAAGCTTTCCACACGCTCCACCAGAACCATTTTCTTTTTTTCCAGGGCGTTCAGCTGCACCCTAGCCCTGGCACCGATATGTTCAAACAGCTCTTCCGCGCTGATTCTTCCCGTTTTAGAAACCGTTACAAGTATCCGCGCCTGGAGAGAACTTTTCATTTTGCTTGCCGTAACCATGCTGGCAAAGGAATCCATCACCGGAGAGACAAACGCATCGTATCGATCGCTGGCACGAATTTTTATTTTAGACTGACGGGTAATAATACCGGACTTCACAAGAGCAGCCGCCAGCGTCGCAGCTTCGTCGCCAAACTTGGACTTTAGCTGCTGAGCAGATACTTCCCCTCTGGCTTTGATGTAGGAATAAAAAAACAGCGCTTTTTCTGACAGCTTTTTTAGGTTTTTATCATCTTCCTCTTCGGCGACGCTGTAATAGTCGAACATTTTGGACATGGCAGCCGTGGGAACCACCGTACGTACAGCTTCCCCAAAGGTACATAGCGTATAATCACACAAAAACCGACAGATTCCCAGCATCTCCTGGTCCAGTAGGGGTTCATCTCCTAACACAGACGTAATAGGCTTTGTATTGTCACAGGAAGTATACGTGCGCACCTCAATGACAACAGCTCGTACCTGTCGGTTTGCTGGG
>JAGZAC010000117.1 GCA_018370615.1 Clostridiales bacterium | reverse complement strand
GAATAATCTCGATCATATTGACTTCATCGGAATCGTACAAGAGAGAACTTGCAGCCTGTTCAAAGGCAGGTGTCAGCTTGCCGTCTGCGTTCCAGCCCTTCTCAGCGCCAATAACAATACCGTACAGAGAACAGTTAAAGGAACAGATGTTTCCAAAGTCTCCCCAGTTGGTATTCAAAACGCCCAGTGCACCGTACTTTGCACCATACTCTACAAGCTTCGTAATATTTCCCTCAGAACGGTCAAGCTCCTCGACGAAACGGTTCCAACTGGAAGTACCGGGGCACACAATCTGTTTCAGATGCGCATCTGCAAAGGCCTTTACCTTACCCTCATCAGGATCCTTTTCATAGGTCCAGTTGAGCATGATGGTGTCTGCAGGAATCTGGCTGAGCTTATCTGAATGCTCCAGGGCAATGTCGCCCCACATCATCACTGTTTTTCCCCTAGACTTTACATGGGCAATAATCTTAGATAAGAATTTAAAGTACTCTTCACCGGGGTCTTTGCCAGCATTGCGTCCACGGCACAAATCCATGGTCTCATCACAGCAGATATTGAATCGATTGGACCGGCACAAGGGAATAAACTGATCAATCATGCTTTTGATTAGTTCGATACTTTCCGGATTGGAAACGTCAATGGTATGATGAGCCATTTTCTCGATCCAGTATACCTGAGTGGGCTTGTAATCCGGCAGCTCACACAGATGGCGGTATTTCTCGCTCTGCAATAGGTTATACAGATGTCCAAAAGTGGCCAGTGACGGTACCAATTCGATAAAATTGTCGTAGCAGTAGTCGTCCAAAGCAATAATTTCCTCCGCCGTCAGCACATCCTTTGCAGACATGATTCCATCGTATTCCACAAATTCGTAGGCATCTTCCACATACAGCTGCAGGTGATTGATTTTATAATACGCCAGCATATCCGTGATGTGGCAAAGCTGCTTCAGTGTAGGTACACGGCCACGGGTCACGTCATGATACAGACCGCGCTCCTGAAAGTCGGGAGCGTCCTCAATGGTGCAGCAAGGAATGGTATCACCGTATTCGTGAATGATCTGCCGCAGTGTCTGCACGCCGTAATAGGCGCCCTGGGCGCCCTGTCCCTGAATCTCAATGCCGTTTTCCATCACAGACAGAGTGTATCCCTCTCCGCTCTCCCCGTGAGAAACATAGATGCCGCCGTCAGTGCATCCGCAGCTGCTGATTTTCAACCGGATATGGGTGCCGGTGAGCTCTTCTATTTCACCTTTCAGAGTAGTCGCAATCTTGGTGATTCTCCGGTCGCTTCCGTCTGCGATCCGCAGATCCCGAACGGAGGACAGTGCCAGTGTTCCACTTTTTTCAACGATACTTACAGGGGTTGGTATAATTTTCATATGATTTATCCCTTTCTTGGTTTTCCTGTTTTCACAGACTAATAAGTCAAACTATTATATATTGCCGCCGCACAGTTTGCAAGACCTTTTGGAGTAAAATTCCATTTTTTTCGCAAATCACATATAAACCTGTGCTATATCGTACATCGCCTCTTCGCTGTACCTCGCATCATAGGTATCAGCGGCCGTCTGCAGAGTTTCGTCCAAAACCTCCTGCAGCATATCTTCGCGCACTCGAACCTTCCACTGCAGATCCCCATCTGCAAGCATATACAACAGATATGTGCCCTCTTCTACCGGTATGATAGCCGTGTCTCCCTCTTTTCGGCTATCGGAAAAAATCCATTCCTCCAGCTGGGCCGCCAGCTGGCCACGCTCCAGGTTCAAAGACGTACTTCCGCCATACTCCTCCATCAAAGCGTCAAATGCCGCCTCCGGATCCGTACCTTTTTCCTCTTCCCACTGGCCCAGCACCTCTTCAGCCTTCTGCTGCACTGCGTCGGCAGTAACATCCTCGCCGGCCTCAAAAAGAATATATTTCAAATTTTTTACAGGTGTGTTGTCCCGGTACAATACTTCTCCCACAGGTTCATACGATGCCGGCAGAAGCATATACACCACTGTTTTTCCCTCCTCTCCGGAGGGTTCCATATAGGTATCATATGCTGCCCGCTGTGGATCAAAGGCCCATTCAGAAAAATCCAGTTCTTCAATATATCCACCCCGTCGCACATATGCACTCTCTACTTTAGCTGTCAGTTCTTCCTCTGTAAGGCCGGGAGACTCTTCCAAAAGCAATTCCTTCAGCAGGGAAACAAAGACGTCCTCATTTTCTGCATCTGCAAAAATTTGTGCCCGCTCTTCTGGCACTACCGCATAAATTAAATCCAGCATCGTATACTCTGTACTGTGTTCTGCGAAATAAGTCTCTAGTTCCGCATCCGTATACGCCTGTTCTTCCTCTAACCTGTCCGTAAATTGGGCCGCCAGCATCTGCATCTGCAGACATTTGCGAATAGTCGTTTGATTCACCGATTCTCCAAACAAATTTTTAATATAAAATACCGTAGACGTACCGCTATTTGCGGCAGCGGTGTCATAGCGCGCTATTGTTTCCTCCAGCTCCTGCTGATACTCCTCGGAAAGCTCCAGCCCTTCCTCCAAAGCCTCTTCATTTAAGTAAAGAAGCTGCTGCACCTGCCGCAGCGTCTGGGCAATGAAATAATCAAACCAACTGTGGTCCTCAGAATACTCCTGTTCTTTCAGGGACTTTCCTGTATCCAGCTCCAACTGGTCTCCATAATTGTTTACAAACGTCCTATAATAAGAATTAAAAAAATACTCCATCATCGATTGTGATACGATAAAATGATCTGTCATCACAACAACATTTACATTTATCTCCGGTTCCTCTGTTTCCTCCTGCTCGCCGGAACATCCTATGAGCAGTGAAACAGATAAAACCGCAGCCAGCAAAAGCACCGTAAATTTACAAGTTTTCATAATCGCTTCCCTTCATTGAAACAAAAGACAAAGGAATCAGGCATTTGCCTGATTCCCCTCCCTTTACAAATTCACATGCCTTTATGCAAGACTGACTTCCTGCACCAGAGAGACCCCTTTGGATTTAAAGGTCACTGTCGTCTCTGTTCGGAGCGTTTCATAATCTTCCTGGTATTGCAGATTCTTCAGTGCACTATCTGCAAGATACTGCCACTTTACTGCACCTTCACCGGAAAAGTACAGAATATAGTAGCCGTCATCCTCCACAAAGATCATCTCCGTATCCCCGGGCTGCCGAGCAGAATCAAATACCCATTCGTCCACAGTTTCCGAAATAGCATTGTAATCGGCATTTTCAATGAGGCCGCCCTCATACATGCCGTCTCCATACTTTTCAATGGAGGCTAGTTCGGCAAATGCCTCTTCTGTACCCTCATCCTCATATTCTGCGAGAATTGCTTCTGCTGTGGTAAGCGCCGTCTCCTGATCGTTATCATTGTCGCTCAGCGTTACGGGAATATAACGATAATTTTTCAGTTGATAGTTATCTCTATACATGCATGCATAGTCCAGATCAGAATCCTCTGATGCCGGCAAAATCATATATACAGTATAATCTTGGTGATCGTCATGTTCATGATAGTCGGTAAACACCTCATAGGGCGTGCGTGCTTCGTCATATGCCCATGTATTAAAATCGGATTCACCGGACTGCGTTGCTCCTTCGGTAAGACAATCCTCCACAAGGCTGTCAATATCGATAGATTCTTCCTCCAGCGCTTCCTCATCCATTCCCGCATACACAACATCGGTAAGATAAGATCTTACATATTCGTAAAATTCATCAGCATTTGTCGTAGCAGCCAGTGCATCCGCATGGGCCTGCAGCTCTGCATCCACTTCCGGATCCACAGTTTCTTCCTCCGCAGTAGTTTCCTCCTCTGACGCTGTGGTTTCCTCTACAGCTGTTGTATCAGCGTCTGCGGCGGTGGTATCTTCTGCTGCGGTAGTCTCATCAGCTGTCGTAGTCTCTTCTGCCGCTGTTGTATCGGTTGTATCCTCCTCTTCCTCCAGAGGCTCAAAAGTGTAGGAAAGATAATCAATCTTCAAAAAAGAACTGCTGTTTTCGTCGAAATACGTGTTCCAATCTTCCTCACTGTATTCATACTGGTCCATCAGATAATCATGATACTTTTCTGCAAGATAGGATAGCTCCAGGCACTTTTCAATATCTCCCTTGGTCACACTGGCACCATATACATTCTTTATATAATAATCAGTTGTGACGTTATAGTTTGCAGCATAGGTGTCAAAGTTGGAAAGCAGCTCCTGAATTTCGTCTCTGTCCGCATCGCTGAGCTCCAGGCCTTGATCATACGCGCCTTCCGCCAGCACCAGCGTCTCCTGTACTTCCTGCTTTGTCGTTTCCATCATCTGGTCATACCAAGTCTGCTCTTCCGTATATTGCTGTTCGCTGAGAGGGATGGATGTGTCCAACCCTATAGAATCCAGATAGGAAGCGTATCCGTTTACATAGGTCTGATAAGTAGAATTGAAGAAATACGTCATCATTGCCGAAGTCACTTCATAGTGCTCACTTTGTGCGGCAACAATATTTCTCTGAATAATGCCGCTGTTGTAAATTCCGTATGCGGAGAGAACGCCAAGCACAATCACCGCCGCCAGTACAACAGCGACGATAGTGACGATTCTCTTAGTCTTCCCTTCTTTCTTTTTACTGAAACTCTTTTTAGAGCCAGTCGCCAAGATATCTTCGGTACCGCTGTTGCGCTTACCCTTGCCCATTTATTTGTCCGCCTTTCTTTTCTGTGTCAAGTAACATGACCAAAGAGAGTGTTCCAAGTGCAGTGTATCATCGGAACACCCTTCTAATTTTAAGATTATACCATATTGCCTGTCTTTTTTCCACCCCCACACAGATTTTTTTGTGAATTTTCCTAAAAAATTTTTTCCTGCAAAGCTTATTGACATTTTCCTCAGGATATGCTATCATATATTGGTCGGCAGGAATTGTCATAATTGCGCCCTTAGCTCAGCGGATAGAGTGCCCGGCTACGAACCGGTAGGTCAGAGGTTCAAATCCTCTAGGGCGCGCCATATGGCTCCCCCTTCGTACAGTGTACGAAGGGGGATTTGCTTTTTCAAATATAAATTTTAACAAAAGCCTTTCTCATGTAAAGAAAGGCGCCTTACAATCATAAACATTCTCCTAAAGCCTCCCCTGTGCAAGGGGAGGTGGCACGGCGCAGCCGTGACGGAGGGGCTGTATGTAAAAAAACAATCCCTCAGTCTTCGCATACGCGAAGCCAGCTCCCTGGCGATTCCAACGGGAATCGCCCATATGGAAGCCATTTTCAGTTGAAGCCTCCCCTGTGCAAGGGGAGGTGGCGCGGCGCAGCCGTGTCGGAGGGGCCGTATGTAAAAAAACAATCCCTCAGTCTTCGCATACGCGAAGCCAGCTCCCTTTACACAAGGGAGCCTTTTTGGTTAGGCAATACCCGGATATCACTATAAGTGATATCCGGGTATTACTTTTAGGGCGATGCTTTCGTTATCTCTTTTTTCTCTTGATCGTCAGCATACCTAGTGCGCCACCGGATACAAGCAACACTGCGCTCCACAGCGCGAGGCTGCTGCCGCCGCCGGTCTGCGGACTTTCGGTCTCGTTACCGCCGGAGTTGGTCGGCTGTGACGGTTCGGTCGGCTCATAGTCCGGATCCGCTGCACCGCAGACGATGCATTTCCCGTCTTCAAAGTTATGTTCCAGCATGGGAATGGTTTTCCAGCTATTCAGATCGGCGATCTCCCTAGTGCAGTCCTAGTCCTCAAAGAACAGTCCGCTAATGCAGGTGTAATACGCCTTACTGCCGTCCTCAGTGCAGGTGGCATCCTTACCCGCAACCAGGGTACCCTGATGGGTATGCCCAATCTGCGCTTCGGCCACATAGCCGCACACGGTACAGTTCTTATCGATCTGCTCTGTCGCAGCATCGACGTTCCAAATGTGTTCTGCTCCTTCGTCTCTTGTGCCGCAGACCTCGCATACATGGTAATG
>JAGZAC010000116.1 GCA_018370615.1 Clostridiales bacterium | reverse complement strand
AACCAGCAATGTGGGCAAGAACTTCCTGCGTTCCTATGCGGGAGTGTGCCTCGAAGGGGCCATCATTGCGCTGGCCTGTATCATCTTCTCGGTTATGGCGTCCAGCCCGCCTGCGGTTGATCCCAACGTTTCGGCAGTTACCGCCGTATGGAGCTACGTGGGCGAGCTCATCTTCAACCTTTTGGTTTTGGTAGGCGCTGTACGAATGAGCGACAGGATCGTCAAAGAATTATTGGGGCTGTAGGCCCAAAAGGAGTGAAGCGATATAGAAGTAAAAGTACCAAAAGAAATCCGGGACTATCAAGAATCTATTTTTTTCGGCCTCTCCACCCGGCAGTTTATCTGTTCCCTGCTGGCCGTAGGCGTGGCAGTCGGCATCTATTTCGGCCTGCGCCCGTTGGTCGGCAGCGAGGAAGTGGGCTGGATGTGCATCCTCGGAGCCGCGCCCTTTGCGGCCTGCGGCTTTTTCAAATACCACGGGATGACAGCGGAAAAGCTGGCTTGGGCGTGGTTCAAGTCGGAATTTTTGTACCCGAAGAAGCTGGTGTTTAAATCCGACAGCCTTTACTATGACGCCATGAAGGACGCCATCGCGGAGGGGGAAAAGCCTCCCCGCAAACGGAAAACCCGCAAGCCCCAGCCACCGGCTGGGAAAGAACAGTAACCTTTTCATTTTTCGCACTGAAAGGAAGGATGCCTATCATCAAAACGCTTCTCAAAGCAACGAAATTAGAAAAAGAAAAATTCAAAATTCCAAAGTCCGTACAGGACGCTATCCCCATCCAGCGCATCTGGCCGGATGGGATTTTTCAGGTAGGGAGCCGGTTTTCCAAAACCTTTTTCTTTACCGACATCAATTACAGCATCGCCAGCAAAGAAGATAAGACGGCGATGTTTATAGATTATTCGGAACTGCTGAACGCGCTGGACTCCGGCGCTTCCGCCAAGATCACCATCAACAACCGCCGCATTGACAAAGCAGAATTCGAGAAATCCCTGCTGCTGCCCATGAAAGAGGACGGGCTGGACCATTACCGGAAAGAGTACAACGAAATGCTGCTCTCCAAGGTAACCGGCACCAACAACAGCGTGGTGCAGGACCGGTACATCACCATCACGGTGGCAAAGAAAACCATCGACGAGGCCCGCACCTATTTTGCCCGTGTGGGCACCGACCTCATCACCCACCTTTCCCAGCTTTCCTCCATAGGCCGGGAACTGGACGCAGCCGCCCGCCTGCAGATCTTCCGGGATTTCTTCAAGGGTGGAGAGCCCGCCGCCTTTGCCTTCGACCTGAAGGAACACATGAAAAAGGGGCACAGCTTCAAGGATTGGCTCTGCCCCGACAGCATGGAATTCCAGAAGGACCACTTCCGCTTAAACGACCGATGGGGCCGCGTGCTCTACCTGCAGGGCTATGCCAGCTACATCAAGGATTCCATGATTGCCGAGCTCTGCGACATGGACCGCAGCCTCATGCTCTCCATTGATATTTTAACGGTGCCCACCGACGAAGCGGTGCGGGAAATCCAGAACAAGCTCTTAGGAGTGGAAACGAATGCGGCGAACTGGCAGAGAAAACAGAACGCCGCCAACAACTTCTCGGCTGTCCTGCCCTACGATATGGAGCAGCAGAGGAAAGAAACCAAGGAAATGCTGGACGATTTGACAAACAGGGATCAAAGGATGATGTTCGGCCTTGTGACCTTGGTGCATTTAGCCGATACCAAAGAGCAGTTGGACAGCGATACGGAAACCCTGCTCACTACGGCAAGAAAGCATCTGTGCCAGATGAGCGTCCTGCGCTGGCAGCAGAAGGACGGGCTGGACACGGCTTTGCCCTACGGCCTGCGGAGAATTCAGGCGTTGAGAACCCTCACCACCGAAAGCACTGCGGTGCTGATTCCCTTCCGGGCGCAGGAAATCCTCCAGAACGGCGGCATCTACTATGGGCAGAACGCTGTCAGTAAAAACATGATTGTGGCAGACCGGAGGAAGCTGCTCAACGGCAACAGCTTCCGCCTCGGCGTATCCGGCTCCGGCAAATCCTTCTCCGCCAAGGAAGAAATCGTCAGCATCGCCCTGTCCACCAACGACGATATCCTGATTTTAGATCCCGAATCCGAGTTCGGCTTTTTGGTGGAAGCCCTCGGCGGCGAGGTCATCCGGGTATCCGCCTCTTCGGATACCCATCTAAACGCCATGGACATGGACAAAGCCTATGGAGACGAGCGCAACCCGCTGATTGAAAAATCCGAATTCATCCTCTCCCTGTTCGAGCAGCTGGTGGGCGCGGGCAACGTGAGCGCCAAGGAGAAATCCATCCTTGACCGATGCACCTACGATGTGTACCGGGAATACGTTGCCAACAACTACGAGGGCGAACCGCCCACCCTGAAAGACCTGTACCACTCTCTGTTAAAACAGCCGGAGCCGGAAGCCAGAGGGCTGGCGCTTTCGTCGGAATTGTTCATCACCGGCAGCCTCAATACCTTTGCCCAGCGCACCAATGTGGATACCAAGGCCCGGATCATCGCCTATGACATCCGGGAGTTGGGCGAACAGCTTATGCCCATCGGGATGCTGGTTACCCTCGACGCCATCTTCAACCGTGTCATTCAGAACTGGAAGAAGGGCAAGACCACATGGGTATTTGCCGACGAGTTTTACCTGCTGTTCCGTTATGAGTACAGCGCCGACTTTTTCTACAAGCTGTGGAAGCGCATCCGCAAATACAACGGGCTGGTGACAGGGTTAACACAGAACGTGGAGGAGCTCCTCCGTTCCGACACCGCCCGCCTCATGCTGGCAAACTCGGAATTTTTAATCCTCTTGAACCAATCCGCCACCGACCGGGACGAACTGGCGGGGCTTCTGCACATTTCCGAAAACCAGCTCTCGTACATCACCAATGTGGCGGCTGGCTGCGGCCTGATTCGCTGCGCCGGGAATATTGTGCCCTTTGAAAACAGCTTCCCCCGCAGCACCCGTCTGTATCAGCTCATGACCACCAAGCCGGACGAGGCCCTGAGAGGGGTGTAACCATAGAGAAAGCCAATTCCTGCAGGGGGCCGCCTTCGGCTCTCTGCTTATTTTCTTTGCACAGGTCGTATAGAGAGGCGGAAAAAGCGCCTGCTGTTCTGAGCAAATATCTGTGTGTATTTTCCCCATTCCCACCACGCATAAATATCGCAATCTTGACGCAGATAGTCATAAACATACCGCATGATTGTTTTTGCGAATTTTCTCCCGTAAGCATAACTTAAATGATGTTGCAGCTTATATCGATATGGAACAGATAGAGATTTGTATGGTGCTTTTTTGGTTGCCTCCCATTTGGTATTAACCATGGGCGTTATCTTCTGATTGTGTGTTCCCATTTTTAGCTCAACTTTATAAATCATAAAATCATTCCTAAAAGGGTCGACAGCGTTCAAGCTGTATGGATGATACACTTTCAATATGCCATATTACAGCGAAAAAATCAACGGCGGATAGACTTCCAAAACACCATTTATATAGAACTTTGGCTGATGTTTAAGATTTTACTACTCTTATTTGCTCGAACTACTATTCTGATAGGGGGCCGCCTTGGACACTCTGCAATCTTTTTTACAGGAGGTATGCCATTGAAAGAAATTAAAACGAAGCCGGAGGGCGGCAAACCTAAACTGCTGGACAAAGCTGCCAAGGCCCCGAAAACAGCCATGAAGGATTTATGGCTGAAATCCAAGGATAAATCCATCTCGGAACTCAAGGAAACGCCCTTCGCCAGCCAGCGCGGGGAATCCTCTAACGCCCCTGCCAATACTGCCGGGGATCAGATGCTGTCCGGGATGGAAACCGCCGCCAAGAAAGGCGCGAACCTGACCTACCGGGGCGGGAAAAAGCTGGCGCAGGCCACGGCCCGGAAGGTGAAAGAAAAAAGAGAGATTTCCCGCACCCTGTCGGGGGCCAAAGATGCAGGCGGCAAGGCTGTCAAAAACACATCTTCAAAAATACGGACGAAGAACACAGTGGCCAAGACTATCAAAGGAAAGCCGCAAAAGGCGGTAAAGACAGCCAGCCGGTCTGTGAAAGGCGTAAAGCAGAGCGCCAAGAGGATCAAGACCGCACAGCGTTCGGCAAAAACAGCACAGCAGGCGGCGAAAGCGGCACAGAAAACAGCGCAGGCCACCGCAAAGGCGGCTAAGGCAGCCGCCCAAGCTGCCAAAGCTGCGGCGAAAGCAGCGGTAACCGGCATAAAGGTGGCGGTCAAGGCAACCGCAGCCGCCATCAAAGCAACCATCGCCGCAATTAAGGGATTGATAGCCCTGATTGCTGCCGGGGGCTGGGTAGCTGTGGTCATTATCCTGTTGATTTGTTTAATCGCCCTGATCGTCGGCTCCTGCTTCGGCCTGTTTTTCGGCTCCGACTCCACGGGGACCGGTACCAGTGTAACGCAGGCGGTGTCTACCCTCAACGGGGAATATCTGGCCCACATTCAGGAGATAGAGGACGCCACCCCCCATGACCGGATGGAAACCACCTCTAACGACGGGAAACTCTCCATCAATTGGGAGGACGTCCTCGCTGTATTTTCCGCCAAGGTTACTGGCGCGGAGGATGGGGCGCAGGTCGCTTCGCTGGATGACGCGCAGGTGGATGAACTGCGAAATATTATGTGGGAGATGAATGCGGTATCCTCCAGCACCCGCACCGAAAGCCATGAGGTAGAAGTTACCGAAGTAGACGAGGATGGGAACGAAACCACCCATACCGAAACGGTGACGGAAACCATTCTGGAAATCACCATCACGCACAAAACCCCGGATGAAATGGCCCGCCAGTACAACTTCAATTCCCGGCAGAACGAATACCTCGCCCTTATGTCGGAGCCGGAAAACCAAAGCCTGTGGGCGGAACTGCTGGGCGGTTACACAAGCGGCGGCGGGCAGATCGTGAACCCCGATGCCGATTGGATAGGGACGGGCATTTTCCAGTGGCCCCTTCCGCAGAGCTACACTATCACCTCATGGTTTGGATACCGGGAAGATCCTTTTACCGGGGAGATCGCCTACCATAGCGGAACCGACATCGCCGCGCCGGAAGGTACGCCCATCCTTGCCGCAGCAGACGGAACCGTCACCATAGCCAACGCCATCGACTCGTGGGGCGGCGGGTATGGGTACCACATCAAGGTAAACCACAACGATACCTTCGATACCCTGTACGCCCATTGTTCCTCCATCTGCGTAACGGTTGGGCAGGAAGTGAAGCAGGGCGAGGTGATCGGCTACGTCGGCACCACCGGAAATTCCACCGGTAACCACCTGCACTTCGAGGTCTGGCAAAATGGGGAACGCACCGACGCCCTCGGTTTCTTTAAGGTAAAGGAATAGCGCCTGCAAATCAAAGAAATGTCACACACGGAAGCAGCAGAGGGTTGTTATATATATGGAAAAACCAGCAGCCTGCAAAAAACAGGCTGCTGGCTTTATTTTGTTTCAAGGCTGTATCCGACATCACGGATACAGCGCAGACGGATACTGGAATCTTTTCCTAAATTCAACTTGCGCCGAATTGACTGCACATGATGGCTGACAAGCTTCCGAGCCTCGCCATAGTCTGGCTCCTTCCAGATTTTTTCGTAAATCTGGTCTTGTGTCAGCACTTGGTTTATGTTCTGAAAAAGGTTAAGGAGAATCTCATACTCGGTTTTCGTGAGAGGGATCTCCCGCCCTTTGCAGAATACCCGGCGCTGGTTTTCCCTGATTTTCAAAGCAGAGGTACTCTGTTGTGACCTAAACTCCATCAGCTCTATACGAGAAGCGGATTGGGCCAGCCCCTGAACTTTGAGAAACGCTTCCTCATCTCCATCCTCAAAGATCAAAAGCATGATTTTCACTTGACTTTTTCGCCCTGCCTTTCGACGGAATACTTGAGTTTTTCAAAGGCTTCTGCGCTGATTCCATGTTCCATCCGGCAG
>JAGZAC010000115.1 GCA_018370615.1 Clostridiales bacterium | reverse complement strand
CCTTCCGGCAGCTTCGCCGCCACCTCCCCTTGCACAGGGGAGGCTTTTCATATGGCTCCTTGTGGGGAAGGCACAACACCTCTGGGCCATGTCGGCGTAGCGTTTTCAATAAAAAGGCCCCCTTGTGGAGAGTTGCAAAGCAACTCCGCGGGATTGTCAGCGGAGCTGAGGGGATTGCTTATAATTCAAGAGTAAAATTTATTATAACATAAATTTGTCTATTTTGCAAGAAGAAGCCGCGCATAGCGCGGCTTCTTCTTGCTTTGTAGCTTTACGTTAGTCCTGAGGTTCCTGCTTGGACTTGTTTTCCTGAGTCTGAGGATTTCTGTTCTTGTTCTGATTCTGGTTTTTGTTCTGGTTCTTCTGCTGATTCTTGTTCTGATTTTCAGGAGTCTGATTCTGGTTGTTCATAATACATATCGCCTTTCTTTTGTTAAATTGGGCTCCCGCTGGCTCCTTTATAATTTAGGATCCTTCGGGTACGTGTAAAGTATTTCCCAAGGAGAGAGAATTTATTCATCTACAAGTGTCATTGTATTGAAAAGCATTTTTGCCGTGTCTTCTTTTGTGAGATTAGCGGCACAGTTGGCGGCACCGCCGGACACGGGATAAATGCCCAGCTCCCAAAGGGCGTTGACAGAGTCTGCAGCCCATGTGGGAATATCGTCGCTGCAGTTTACCTGGGTTGCGGCCGAATATCCCAAAATATTATTGAGGATTACAGAGGCCTGTGCTCGGGTAATTGGTTCGTTGGGTTTGAAATACCGTTCATTTCCGCTGGGGATACCATTGATAATACCGAGCTTGTGGGCGCTGTATACATACCCTTTGTATTCAGAGGGAATATCGGCGTCATCCGCAAATCCGGTGTTTGTCACTTCCGGGATATTTGCAGCTCCAAGTACGTTCATGGCAGTGACAAGAAAGTCCAGACGGGTTACTTCACTGGAAGGTTCGAAATATACTTCGCCGTCCTCCTCTGTATAATCCATGTGTCCGCTGTCCGTCATGACAATTGCTGCGGCCTGACAGCTGCTGTCTTCCATATCAGAGAAGGCCAGGGTAGTATTGATTCTGTCGATACTGATGTTTACGGTACATTCTTCGGAATATGCGCCGTAGCTGTCCCGCACTCGATAAACAAAGGAATCCGTTCCGTGTACTTCCTCGTAAGGGGAATAGGAAAAATCGCCGGTATTTTGATCAAAGGAGAGTGTTCCCTTTTCCGGATAGGAAAGGACTTCAAAAGTGATTGTATCTCCGTCTGGATCGCTGGCAATCATGTTTCCCGAGCATGTCATATCGGAGAAGGTTTTAATGGCTGCACCCTGTGTACAAACAGGTGCATTGTTGTTTTTATCTGTTAGCTTGATCATGCAGTTCATATCATAAGAACGATCGAAGGTGAAACGGAAGCTGGTGGAAAGTACACCCTCGGCGGCATCAAATCGCAGCTTGTCCATATCTTCCCGTGCGATTACCTGGTTGGGAGCCACAGCGGCGTCGTTGAAATACAGCGTGCCGTCTGTAGCGGGGGGAAGAGAGAGAATGGTGATAGACTCAAATGTGTCGCTGTAAACGGTGTCGGCAAAGTTTTCATCGGAGAAGACAACGCTCTCTCCTGCGATGCCGGAGACAATCATAGCCTCTTCACCAGCCATTACCTCCAGACCGGGAGAAATGGTAGCAGCAGATGTGGCGACTGTCAGTGTGAGACAGAGTAGGAGGGTTATCCATGGAATTTGTTTTTTCATATGCTTGTTTCCTTTCATATGTTTTGTTGTAAATATTCTGTACAGATTTTTCCGGGATATATACGCTGTCCAATCAATTATTAAAAGATTCACGAAAAGTTCATAATATTTTCCTGCCCCATATTGATTTTATATAAATGAAAGTGTATAATAAAACAGTATAACATCAGGAAAAAGGTTATATTTTGCAAATGACAGCGGCCGGCAGTATCATTTTGTCCCGCGGAAAGGGTAGATGGAGTTATGCTTAATATCAGAATAGAAAGATCGGCTGTAAAAAAAGACAAACCAGCAGACAACAGTCTTGGATTTGGACGGTATTTTACAGACCACATGTTTATGATGGATTACGATGCAGGCCAGGGATGGCATGATGCGCGAATTGTTCCCTATGGTCCAATTGTGCTGGAGCCCTCTGCAATGGTATTCCATTATGCACAGGAGCTTTTTGAGGGACTCAAGGCATACCGGCGTTCCGACGGAGGAATACAGCTGTTCCGGCCCGATAAAAACATTGAGCGCATGAACAATACCTGTAAAAGAATGTGTGTACCTCAAATTCCCGCCGAGGATGCCCTACAGGCAATTAAAGCCCTTGTAAATGTGGATCGGGATTGGGTGCCGCACAGCGAGGGAACATCTCTCTACATACGTCCATTCATCATTGCGACCGAGCCGCAGCTTGGAGTCCATCCCTCCAAAAAGTATTCCTTTATTATCATACTTTCCCCGGTAGGCTCTTACTACGAGGGCGGCCTGGAACCTGTAAAAATCCGTGTGGAGCGGAAATATGTCCGCTGCGTAAAAGGCGGAACAGGCGAGGCAAAGGTCGGAGGAAATTATGCCGCATCTCTTCTGGGCCAGGAGGAGGCGGAGGAACAGGGATATGCGCAGGTTTTGTGGCTGGACGGTATTTATCGTAAGTATATCGATGAAGTGGGCGCAATGAATGTGTTCTTTGTCATTGACGGAAAGGTTGTAACACCTTCCCTGGAGGACGGAAATATCCTTCCCGGGGTCACACGTGCCTCTTGTATTGAACTGCTGAAAAAGTGGGGATATACAGTGGAGGAAAGAAAGGTATCCATCGATGAGATTCGGCAGGCCAATGAGAACGGAACGCTGAGCGAATCCTTTGGAACGGGCACGGCAGCCGTTATTTCCCCTGTGGGTGAATATAATGATGACGGATACATTATGAAGATCAACGATGGCAAAATCGGACCGATTTCCCAGAAGCTGTATGACAACCTGACAGATCTGCAATGGGGAAGAACAAAAGACGAGATGGGCTGGATCGTACCTGTTGAGGAATAAGGCAGTCAGCAGGCGCATATATTTGTTACAAATCGATTTTTGAAGAATAGGAATGCAGAGATATGGAAACAAAACGCAATCAAAAGTATTTTGCATCGAAGGGCATTAACCCGGTAATGATCGTCGGAATTGTAATCGCTATTGTGGGTGTTGTTTTGCTGTTCATGGAGAACACACGCACCTTTGGTATCGTTATAATTTTGGTGGGTGCTGCCGTAGGAGTGTTCGGCTCCGGTGCGAAGGCAGGCGAATACGATATTGACAATCAGATTTACAGCGTGACCAAGGAAATGCCGGAACAGGCCATGATCAAATATGAAGTGTATGAAAGACATTTTATTACGATCATAAAGCCGATTTTCCTGAAGGGATTTGATTTCAGCCCCTCGGATATCTACTGTAAAAAGGGCTCTGACCATATTTACAGGACCATTATGTATAATGCAGCGCAGTTGTATTTTACAAAAACCAAGATTTATGTATATGGAAAACATATTACTTTGACAGACGCTTCTGAAGAGGCAAACTATGAGTTTGGTGGCTCCTACCCTTATGAGGATGTGGAAAAGGCCTATATTGAAGAGAAGAACTTCCCTGTGCAGGGTGGCAGAGAAATCTCTGTATATTACTTTGGACTTAAGTTGAAGTCTGGCGAAGATGCGTTCAAGTTTACGGTGGAATACGGCGCCGATATTGATAAGGCAGCAGATGATATCAATCATGTTATCGAGAAAATGACGGAAAAAGCAGAGGAACGGGAGAGAATCAAGGCCTCCAAGCGCGCAGCGCTCCATGCTGAGGTTGAGGAAGAGAAATCTGCGAAAAAGAGCAGGAAAAGTAAGAAAGAGACTGCTGAAAAAGTGGATGAAGCGGTGGCGTCTGTCGCTGAGACATCTACGGAAACAGAAGCTGCTATTGTGGAAGAAGTTCCTGCGGCGGAGGAGGAATCCTCTTCCGAGGAAGCGGTGCCTGCAGAGGAGGCTTCAGTAGAAGAGGATTCTGTTGAAGAAGCTGCTTCTGCCGAGGAGGCAAAAGAAGAGACCGTCGACGAAACTGCAAAAGAGAATACTGAAGAATAAGATGCAAATAAAAAACGGAAGGCGATAGCCTTCCGTTTTGCGTAAAGAGGGTTTCTGCAGAGCGGGTGGAAAATTGTGCCATGTTAACAACCCCTCTGGCAGCTTTGCTGCCACCTCCCCTTGCACAGGGGAGGCTGAGAGAAAAAAGGCCCCTTGTGTGGGAGATGTTTCGCATCTCCGGGGGTATTCCGCGGAATTACTCCATTAAAAAGGCCCCCTTGTGTAAAGGGGGCATGCCGGCGTTAGCCGGCTGGGGGATTGTATTAGCTTATTTGTCCATGCCGCAGGGGAATGCCTGTGTATGGGATTCCTCTTCCGTGCGCACACTGTGGTAAAAACGATAGCCCCCTGCAAAATTGTAGCAGTCGTAGCCATTTTGCGCCAGAATGCGGCAGGCGATATAACTGCGCAGCCCTGACTGGCACATTACATATACCGGCTTTTCCGGATCCAATTCTTCCATCCTCTCTCGCAAATCGTCTACGGGAATGTGGGTCTCAAATCCTTCTGCGTGCCCACGTTTGTATTCTCCCTCTGTTCTTGTGTCCAGAAAAGTTACACTGCCGTCTCTTGGTAGGGTTGGAATATCCTCATAAAAAAACTGCTTTACTTTCCCTGTGATGACATTCTCCGCAATAAATCCTGCCATATTTACCGGATCCTTTGCGGAAGAATAAGGAGGCGCATAGGCCAGGTCGAGATCACAAAGAGCAGTCACCTGCATTTTGGCTTGCATAGCGGTGGCAATCACGTCAATACGTTTATCAACGCCGTCAAAGCCTATGATCTGTGCCCCCAAAATCTGTTGGTTTTCTTTTGCAAACAACAGCTTTATGGTCATTACCTTGCCGCCGGGATAGTAGGAGGCGTGAGAGGCAGGGGAAAGGATAACCTTTTCATAGGCGATTCCCATCTCCTTTGCAATGCGTTCGTTGATTCCAGTAGACGCTACTGTCATGTCAAATACCTTTAGTACGGAGGAAGCAGCTGCCCCTTTGTATCTGCTTGCTAGACCGCAGATGACGTCAGCGGCGATACGTCCCTGCTTATTTGCGGGGCCTGCAAGAGAAACAATCGCTTTTTCCCCGGTTACCTGACGTGTGATTTCCACGGCGTCTCCAACGGCGTAAATATTTTCATCAGAGGTCTGCATTTGGTCGTTTACTGCGATGCTGCCTTTTTGCCCCAATGCAAGACCTGCATCTTTAGCCAGCATATTGTCTGGAACAACGCCGATGGCAAGGATTACTATGTCTGCAGAAATTGACTCTGCATTTTCTAAGGTTACCGTAATTCCCTGAGTATTGTAAACAAATCCCGTAACGGACTTGCCCAATAAAAGACGGACGCCGTTTTCCTTCATATGCCCATGGACAAAGCTTGCCATATCTTTGTCCAGCTGTCCCAAAAGCTGATTTTGTTTTTCTATAAGGGTCACTTCCATGCCGAGACCCCGCAGATTTTCGGCCATTTCCACGCCGATGAATCCGCCGCCTACTACAACAGCAGAGCGGCAATTTCCTTCTGTGGCGGCTTTGCGAATTTGAAGCGTATCCTCAACTGTGCGCAAGGTATAGATTTTTTTGCTTTCGATTCCAGGTACTGCTGGACGAATTGGCTTTGCTCCAGGGGAAAGGATCAGCTTATCATAATTTTCCGTATAGGTCTTTTTAGTTGCAAGGTCTTTCACCGTAACCGTTTTTTCTTTTTTGTTAATGGACAAGGCTTCATGACGGACTCTTACTTCTATTTGAAATCGATTCCAAAAACTTTCCGGTGTCTGCAGAGTAAGGTCTTCCGCATCTTGGATTGTACCTCCAATATAAT
>JAGZAC010000114.1 GCA_018370615.1 Clostridiales bacterium | reverse complement strand
AGGACCCTTGCAAGGAACTGCGCATGAACTCCCCCACTGGGGAGGCTCCGCAGGCTATAGGCCCCCTTTACCAAAGGGGGCTCCCGCGAAGCGGGTGGGGGATTGTTCTACCTTACAACTCCCCCGAGTTTTGCTTCGCAAAACGCACCTTCCCTTGCACAGGGAAGGCTTAGGTTTTGTGCAGGGCCTCTTGTGGGAAGGATTCTTGAAGTAGGCTCTCCGTAAAATCACACATTCTCCCACATTACCCTTAGATTGACAAGTCTCTCATAATTCTGTATAATATTGTGTATAATTTTTAACATTCCTGCTGTATTTGCTGAAATTTTTATTTTGTCCTGCAAAAGTTACTTGGAAAGGCACTGTTTGTATTATGAAAAAATCTGCAATACTTATTGCGTTTTTGCTAATAATAACCACTTTTACTCTCCCCACCTCGGCGGCGGCAGAGCTGGCGCGTGCGGAAACCTTTATTCCGGAAACAGAAACCTATCTGGGCTGGCCTGACTTTGCGCCGCTGGCAGTTTCCGCAGACGGCTCCTTTACGATAGGAGAGGAACAAATCCAATTCGGCTGCACGACAAAAATTGCACAAGTTACCCGTCCTACTTTTTATCCCACCACTGTCCACACCTTTTCCGACGGGAATTTGTTTTACAATCTTCAGCTGTTCGTAAATGCACTGACAATAGAAGACACTTCCTGCCTTGTTTTGTATGCTCGACTTACTGTAGAAAACCTCTCTGAAAATGACATGGCGTTCCCCGTCGTTTCAACGCAGCTGCTTCCGCTGACTGAAGTGCCTGAAAACGTATCTCCTGGAGAAAACAGCTCCTGTGATTTTGCTGTCATTGCAGATACTGGGGAGAATGCCCTGCCCGCTGCGGGCGCAGAAATACTGGGAACCTTTGACGACAACAAGGCCGCCATGGAAGCATTTTGGGATACACAGCTTACCGGTAGCTTTTCTTTTACGGAAGTACCGGAAGAAGCAGAGGATTTTGTACACAATCTCAAAGCAGAATATATCGATCTGCTCTGCGGCATTCCCGTAGACGACTATACTCTGGCGTCCTTGCTGGGGCAGCGCCCTGTAGATATTTCCCACATGTCTTGCTTTGACGCAGCCCTTTACTTTATGAAAACAGAAGATAGTGATTTTCTGGACTCCGTCTGGGAAAGCCTGCAGGCCCGGTATACGGAAATCTGCAATGCACTGGAAACCTATGTTTTTACCATATCGGAGCAGGAGGAAGAAGTCCGTCTGCTGTCCGGAGAGAATGAGGACACCGCACTATCGGATAATTTGGATGCACTGACTGAAATCAAAGCTTTTGCGTATTTGTCCCGCACAAAGGACCCGGAAGGAGAGGCCGCTGTTCAGACAGTCTATCAGGAGCTCCTTTCCTCTGTGGAAACAGTAATGCGCAATACCGTTTCCCATTGTACATCCATGTGGTCTGCCACCAATCTGCCCGGCAGTCTCAGCGAAGGAATTTTTCCCTTATCCGCAGACAGCAGCGCGGCGGCCGCGGTAGCATGGTACAAGAAAGACGCCGTCTTTGCCACGCCAGGCGGCGGAACATACCTTAAGCGTCTCGCCAGGCAGCAGCTTCCCTATGTTCAGCAGGAGGAACCTTTTTCCCTGGCAGACGCTGTCGTCTCTCAGCTGGAGGATGGCACCATTGTTCTCGGACAAGGCCTCCCGGGCATCTGGCTCAATGCGGAAGACACTATTTCTTTTGAAAATTATCCTCTCCAAGGGGGTGGTACCCTGGACTGCACCATCTCCAATGAAAACGGTGAGCTTCATATTCAGCTGTCCCCCTCTACCCCTACAGGTGCCTCTCTGGAGTTCCCCGTGCTTCTAAACAATATTGCATATGCCTCCTGCGGGTTTGATTCAGAAAACGGGATTGTCAGCGTGCCGGCAGGAACTACAGAAGTTACCATCAGGCTGGAAGAAGATGTGGAAACCGTCACCCAGGCATATCAAAATGAGCGTTCCCTGGAAATTGCCATCGCTGCGTATGAAGGAATAAATCTTGCAGATTATACAAACTACTCCGTCTCTTTATTCTCCCCTGCTCTGGAAAATGCAAAAGCCGCCCGCACCGGGCCGGCGTCAGAAATGCACAGAGCTGCAACTGAATTGGAAAACGCCGCGGAGGGCCTTGCAAAAACCAGGTCCGGCTATACGATATCTCTGCATTCGGAAAACGATCTCGCCGCAGGCGACTTAGATGCGGAAGAAATCTGCCAGGCTTTCACCAGTGCAAAAGCCGGGACGCTGGAAACAATCTTCGTAGAGGGCTCCTTTGCAGAGGGAATCACCGCCGTATTGTACGAGCTGCAAAGTGACGGATATTCCCAGGGAGAGCTTATAGGAGAGTCCAGAGGCACTGCATCTGACGGCGGAATTTTGTTTGAATTTTCCGCAGAGCTGGAAGCAGACACCGGATACCTGCTGGCAATTTCCTCAGAAAAGGGAACGGTAAGGCTGCCTGTATATCACCGGGAACAGGATGTGCAGATTTTATATAGCAGAGATGGAGAAAAACTTACGGCATACGATCTCACCTGTTTGGGTATATCTGCGTATATTTCTCAGGCAAATCTGGAGGATTTGGATACATTTTTAGAAACGTGCCTTTCAACGGACATTTCCTCTTATACAAGGGAATCCCGCAACCGTCTGGAGGCGGAGATGGAGGCGGCGGAAAATCTCTTGTGCACGCAGTCTGTTTCAGAGGAGGAATATACCTCTGTATACAATGGCCTAAAGGACGCTTTCGCCGCTCTGGCCACCTATCCGTCAGACACACCGGTAGAAGAGACTCCCGCAGCATTATATATTGTGCTCGGCGTAGCCGTAGTGCTTCTGGTGGCCGGTGGAATCGGCTCTATGGCGGCTTACAAAAAGCGAGAATGGTAGAAGGAATAAACAGTCCCTCCACAAAGAAGAGCTGTTCATGTCCAACGCCTCCCCCATAAGGAGCCCTTTCCCCCAAGCCTCCCCTATAAAGAAGCGGCACGACAAAGCCCACAGCACAAAGCCTCCCCTGGGAGGGGGGAGGTGGCGCAACGTAGTTGCGGCGGAGGGGTTGTATAAGATATTGCATCTTTCTTGCATTGCAGGACAAAAAGTGTTATAATATAGTTTGATGCAACTACCCACTATCAACAAACTTCTGCCGCTTTTTTAGAAATTCCTGCGGCAGACGGAGGTACACAAATGACGAAAATTGATCTCTTTTCCGGATTTCTCGGTGCTGGAAAAACGACACTGATAAAAAAGCTTATTGCTGAAGCGTATACCGGTGAAAAGCTGGTAATTATTGAAAATGAATTCGGCGACATCAGCATCGATGGCGGCTTTCTTCAGGATGCCGGCGTACAGATTCGGGAAATGAACGCAGGCTGTATCTGCTGCTCTCTGGTAGGAGATTTCAGCACTGCATTGCTGCAGGTTTACCGGGAGTATGCGCCAGACAGAATTCTCATCGAGCCCTCCGGCGTAGGGAAGCTTTCCGATGTAATTCGCGCTGTGGAAGGCGTGGCAGAGGAAGGTCTTGCGCTGAATGGCTGCGCCACTGTTGTGGATGCGAAAAAGTGTAAAATGTATATGAAAAACTTCGGTGAGTTTTTCAACGATCAAATACAGCACGCAAATACCATCGTCCTTAGCCGTACCGGTGATTTGTCCGAGGCGAAAATCAACGAATGTATCGCGCTTCTGAAAGAAAAGAACAGTCAGGCGCTGATTGTGACCACTCCGTGGGACATGCTTACCGGGAGACAAATTCTGGATGCCATAGAACAGCCGCAAGGTTCTCTATTAGATGTGGATATCTGTCCCATCTGCGGAGAGGATCATGCACACCATCACCATCACGATGAGAAATGCGGATGTGGCCACGATCACGATGCGCACCATCATGAGGGAGAATGCGCTTGCGGACATCACTATGCAGACGAAGTTTTTGTCAGTTGGGGAAAGGAAACTGCCAGCTGCTACACCAAAGAGCAGCTGGAGGAAATACTGGATGCGCTGTCCGACGAAAGCCGGTTCGGCATGGTACTTCGTGCGAAAGGCATTGTAGCAGGAGACACAGGCTGGCTTCATTTTGACTATACTCCCGGGGAAGCAGACGTTCGCACCGGCCCGGCTGCCGTCACCGGCCGCCTTTGCGTAATCGGTTCTGGACTGCACGAGGACGCGCTGGATAAGCTTTTCGGCTGAAATAAGCAGGAAAGAAGGCAAAAAATATGCAAGATACACCTGTTTACCTGGTGACAGGATTTCTGGAATCGGGCAAGACGACTTTTATACAGCAAACCCTCATGGATAAACGCTTCTGCGAGGGAGAGAGAATTTTGGTGCTCCTTTGTGAGTCCGGCGAAGTGGAACTGGAGCCTGTGGAATTTGCCTCCCCCGAGGTATACTTGGAAGAAATCTCCGAACCGGAAGCACTGTCTCCCGAATCACTGATTCTTCTTCAAAAGAAACATGATGCTACGAAAATTCTCGTGGAATACAACGGCATGTGGCAGCTGTCCACAATATTTAACGCAGCGCCGGAACACTGGATCATCGGTCAGCAAATTTTGTTCTTTGACTCTACAACCTTTGCGACATACAATCAAAACATGCGCAGCCTGGTGGTAGACAAAATTCAAAGCGCAGACATGATCGTATTCAACCGAATGGCTCCGGGCGCGGATTTTATGGAGCTGCACAAAATCGTACGTGGGCTTTCCCGTATGGCAGCGATTGTTTATGAAGATGTAAACGGAGAGACCTCCTATGACGATATAGAAGATCCCCTGCCTTACGATATGGAAGCGCCGATCATCGTCATTGAGGACAGAGACTACGCTATTTTCTACCGAGATCTGTGTGAAAACCTGTCTGCATATCACGGCAAGACAGTGCAGTTCAAAGCCATGGTGGCAAAAGAAAAAAGCCTGGGTACAGGCTGGATGTTTGTAGGACGCCATGTGATGACCTGCTGTGTGGAAGATATTCAGTACAGCGCCATGATCTGCAAGTGGGGCAGAAGTGACGACTACAAAAGCTATGATTGGGTTACAGTTACCGGAGAGATACAGGTAAAAAATCATAAGGTATATGCTGAAGAAGGCCCCGTGCTGCTGGCACAGAAAGTAGTGTCAGCACAGGAGCCGGATCCGGCTGTGGCTACGTTTTACTGAAAAAAGAGGACAGCAATTGTCCTCTTTTTTATAGATGTGCGTAACAACCCCTCCGTCAGCTTCGCTGACACCTCCCCTTGCACAGGGGAGGCTTGAGTTTGTGCAGCAGGCCCCTTGTGGAGGAGTTGCGCAGCAACTCCCACACTGGGGAGGCTTAGGATTTTATACAGGCTCCCTTGTGGGGAGATGCGCAGCACCTCCGAGGGGCATGCCGGCACCATTTATTTTCAAGGCTCCCTTGTGTAAAGGGAGCTCCCGCGAAGCGGGTGAGGGATTGTTCTTTTACAACCCCTCCGTCACGGCGTTGCCGTGCCACCTCCCCTTGCACAGGGGAGGCTTAAGTTTGTGCAGGCCCCTTGTGGAGGAGTTGCGCAGCATCTCCGGGGGCATACCGGCACCATTTTATTTTCAAGGCTCCCTTGTGTAAAGGGAGCTCCCGCGAAGCGGGTGAGGGATTGTTTCCTTCACAACCCCTCCGTCACGGCGTTGCCGTGCCACCTCCCCTTGCACAGGGGAGGCTTAAGTTTGTGGAGGCTTCAGACAAAAGGGGACCCTTTGTAAGAAAGCCTAGATGAGCGGTTGCCCATTCTGTTTCATTTTTCAAAACGTATAGTTGGGCGTTACCGTTCCAATGGAATACGCTGCAATCGCGTCTGTATCCACTTCGATGTCGTCAAAGCGCTCCCGAAGGAAATTCCGAAAAACAGTATCTCCTACAGTATCTTCAAATCCGTCGAAGAAATCCCCATTTTCCTCATTTTGCCATGCGCC
>JAGZAC010000113.1 GCA_018370615.1 Clostridiales bacterium | reverse complement strand
TGCAGAGGGGATGGCGACAATGCGGCGAAAACCACCGCACACAGAAAGGGCTGCAGCTTCATACGAAGCTGCAGCCCTTTTTCGTTCGACATTATCTCATTTTAATTTACCATTAAATGCCAATTTCGAGGAAACAGCCTCGCTATGCGCATTCGCCTGCGGGCGGGTGCGCTTTTTTCATGTTTTTAGAAAGAGGTCATGGCTAAGAACTCATAGCGGCAGGCCGCCGCCCCGACAATCTGAATTTTTCAAAATTTCAGATTGATCGGAGGAAACAGCCATGGCTTACAACAAAGCCAAAGCGGAGCGCGAATGGCTCCGCTGGAAAGAAGCAGAAGAAAGAAAACTCAGAGAACTCGGCGTGGATGAGGACACCATCCAACGCCTGCATACATACGATTGGGCGCAGTTCAATAAGGAACGGCAGTACCTGCAGCGACAGGTAGAATGGTCACATTATGTGGACTGGGTTTCAGCACAGGATCTGGAACTGCCCGTCGAGGATACCGAAGCCCTGCTGGACAGCATCGAGGATATGGAGCTTTTTTCTTTGCTACACAATATGGACAAGCTCACCCTCGAAATCCTCTTCATGAAGATGGACGGATACGGCAGCAAGGAAATCTCAGAGAAAACCGGCCTGTCAGTAAACGCCATTGATCTGCGGATTTTCAAACTCAAGAAAAAATTAAAAAATTTTTTATAAGCGGAAAGATTCCGGCCTTTTTCCTGGGCTATAGGGCGAACGGGGAAAAAGAAACGTTCGCCTTGCAGCTTGAAAAGTAAATACCAGCCATGCGGGTACATTCCCGCCTAAGTGAGCGACGCAGGAAAAAGCGCCATGACGAGCCGCACGCAAGCTGCCTCCCTTTTCAGGGATGGCGGCTTGTGTTGTTGGCTTTGAGCGATGCATTTTGACCGGAAAGAGGGGGTAGTTTCCCTTTTCGCCACGACCTTGGGCGGGGTATTATGATACGCGCTATCGTTTTGCCCACACGTCAGATGGGCTGGCCGACCTTGGGTTGTAATCAGCAAGACCTTCGGGGAGCCAGTGAACGGCTTGTCAACTGCAAGCCTGCCCGCATGGTTCCCAAGGTTGCCGGGGGGCGAGCAGCAAATACGGCACATCAAATTCAACCCTTTTATTTTTATTCAGATTGCCGTTGACGGCGAATCCGTGCGGCGCAGGTTTTCTGCGCCGCATCAGTTTGCCGCCAACGCACAAGAGCAAATTGCTCTAAGGAGAATGTGCCGAAATGAACAATAGCCTGAAAGAGCAGGCCCATGGGGAAATCGAACGGATCTTCCGAATCCTTCTCCCTCAAAACGGACTGGCAGTTCGGGAAGAACAGATCACCCTATGCCACGCCATGCTGGACACCCTGCTCAAAAACAATATCGCTTTATGCGACGCGGGAGTCGGGATTGGCAAGACCTACGCCTACCTGACCGCCTGCATTTTACTGAAGAAGTTTGCCCCGCACGGGCCTGCCGGTTCCCAGCCAGTAGTGGTCTCCACCTCCAGCGTTGCCCTGCAGGACGCCATCATCGGGGAGTACATCCCATTTTTGTCCCGGATTTTTCTGGAGAACCGCATTATTCAAAAACCCATCCGGGCGATGGTGCGAAAAGGCAAGGAACGCTTTGTCTGCGATGTCCGTCTTTCTCATCGGTTGGAAGCCGTGAAACATAAGAAAAAGAATGCGGAGCAGATGAAAGCCCTGCTCTCCCTTCGCACCTATTATGATTTAGACGCCGTAACCGGCCTCAGTGGATTTGACAGGCGGCAGGTATGCGTCCCCAAGGTTTGTGAGAAAAGCTGTTCGCTGCGAAATGCCTGCCGGTACCATCAATACCTGAAGGAAGCCCGAAGCGCGGAGATTTTCGTCCAGATCTGCAACCACAACTATCTGCTGGCCGACGCTGCCCACCGTTTGCAGGAAATGCGGCCCCTTCTCAATGATTACCGGGCTTTGGTGATCGACGAGGCCCACAAGCTGCCGGACGCAGCACGCCAGATGTACGGGCAGAGTTTGTCTGCGGAGGATTTCCGTGAACTCTGCGACCTGCTGGCAAAAGAAAAATATATCCTTGCTTCCCAGCGTCTGCGGGAAAAGTTCCGCGCTCTCATGGGGGCCATGTGCCGGGGCGAACTGCTGGAAGAAGCCCAGCGCACCGCCTTTATTTTAACGCCGGATCGGGAAGCGGCCCTTCGAGATTGTCTTTCCCTCCTTCGGCAGCTTCAAAAACAGCTTGCCCCGCACCTCCCACGGTGGCTTCTTTACCGGCTGGGAACAACAGAGCAGGCCCTCGGCCTGTTTTTTACCGGGGACCGAAAATACATCCTCTACATCCAGTACGACAGGGACGGAAGCCCCAGCCTCTGCGCCGCCAGCCGGGAACTGCCGGAGCAGCTGCGCCGGGCGCTGTGGCTGAAGGACGTCCCCGCCATCCTGACCTCCGGCACCCTCATGGCTGGCGGCAGCTTTGAACGCACAAAAAAGGTCATGGGGCTGTCCTTAAATCAGCGGCTGGAGGATTTTATTGCGGTTTCGCCCTTCAATTATGAGGAAAACTGCCTTCTTTACATCCCAAATGATCTTCCCAAAACACAGATGGGCAGTGAACAGGAAGCTAAGTGTCTGGCAGAGCAGATCTGCCGTTTAGTGGAAGCCACGCATGGCCACACTCTGGTGCTTTTTACTTCCTATTCCCTCATGGGCGCTGTTTACAATCAGGTAAAAGACCGGCTGTCTTTTCCCTTGATGGAAGTATGGCGGCACTCGCAGGACGTCATCCACCAGTTCAAACAGGCCAGCAACGCTGTGCTGTTCGCGGCGGGCTCTTGTTGGGAAGGTGTGGACTTTCCCGGCGATATGGTGTCGTCGCTCATACTTGTGCGGCTGCCGTTCCCTGTTCCCGATCCATTGAGCGAAGCGGAACGGGAGCAGTACCCAACGCTGCAGGATTATATCAAAACCGTAGTAATCCCCGATATGCAGGTAAAGCTGCGGCAGGGCTTCGGGCGGGCCATCCGCACCGAAACCGACACCTGCGTGGTGAGCATTTTGGACTATCGGGCAGCCCCCGGAGAACGGTATCACAAGGCTGTGCTGGAAACCCTGCCGAACCTTCGGCTCACCAGAAAAATCGAAGATGTCGAGGAATTCATCCGGGCAAAGAAAGGCCCGGATTATTTTATGCCATAAAGGAGATTGACATAGATGAACAGAAAAACAGAAACGGCGGAATTTCCCTACGCAGACCGCCCCATGTGGTTATACAGCCGCAGCAGCGATAAAAGGATGTTCGTCCTGATTCAGCAGATGCGGAATCTCTTAGAGGAAGCCAATCATCGGGAATATACTGTTGTAGGTACTTCTCAGGATATGGGTACCGGCAGAAGCATGGCCCGCATGGGCCTGAAGCAGATGATGCGGAGTGTGCAGGGCGGCTTCGTCCGCGCTGTGCTTGTGCGGGATTTATCCCGCCTGAGCCACGATCCCGCCATCCTGATTCAAATACTGGAATTTTTGCAGGATCACGACGCGGTACTGATCACCACCGAGAGCGACCTGCGGTATGAGCTTTACGTCAAGGGGCTGGAAAACCGCTTTTTCCAGAGGGCGGCCCAAAAGGGCCTCCATTTGCCATGGTAAAGGGGGCTGAATTTATGCGTGTTACTTACAATCCAGAAGCGCCATCCCCTCTCATAGTCAATGAAATCAAATATTATATGGCGCTTTCGGCCTTGAAAAAGATGCTGGCCGATGGCATCATAACCTCTGAAAATTACAAGAAAGCGACTGTTGCTATTGCCGAAAGATACCGGGTTTTGCGATACGATATTTAGTGGTTATCGTGATAGCTTTGTACCAGCCGTTGTGGTAATGTTGTTGCTGCGGGGTGGTCACAATAGATGCCGCCCAAGAAAGCGCAGAAAGGGCGGTGCGGAGAATGCCACAGGTGCAGATCATAGAACCTACGATAAGACCACAGAAACAGAAAATCCGGGTTTGTGCCTATGCCCGTGTGAGCAGCAACTCCGATGATCAATTGAACTCCTTTTCCGCGCAGGTCGAATATTTCACCCAACTAATACAAGCCCACAGCGATTGGGAATTCATTGACATCTATGCCGACGAGGGCATAACCGGTACCAGAGCCGACAAGCGCGATGATTTCCAACGGATGATGCGGGACTGCAGAGCTGGGAGGATTGACCGCATTCTGTTTAAATCCATTTCCCGATTCGGAAGAAACAGCGCCGACTGCATTGAAGCCGTTCGGGAACTGAAAATGTTGGGAATAGCTGTTGCGTTTGAAAAAGAAGGCATTGATACAGGCCGCATGACCAATGAAATGTACTTTTCCATGTACAGTGCATTCTCACAAGAAGAATCCACTTCCATTGCGAAGAATATGCGTAAAGGCGCAGTCATGCGGATGAAAAATGGAACCTACCGTCTATCCCAAGCGCCTTATGGCTACCGCTTAGATGAAAAAGGCGGTTTTCTGATTTGCCCGGAAGAAGCGAAGGTTGTCCGAAAGATATTTGGGGACTTTCTCTCAGGGAAAAGCATTCGAGAAATCGCCAATGAACTTGCACAGGCCCAAGTGCCAAAGCTGAAAGGGAACCCCGTGTGGAGTGCCACCGGGGTTTCTTATATTTTAACCAACGAACGCTATATGGGAGATGAATTGTTCCAGAAACGCTTCACCACTGACGCATTTCCTTTTAAGAAAGTAAAGAACCGTGGCGAGAAAAGCCAATTTTATGCGGAGAATACCCATGAAGCTATCGTCAGCCCCAATGTATTTCGTCTGGCGCAGGAACTTCTAAAAAAGAAAAATCAACTCCATGGACGGAAAAAGGAAATCCAGACCTATACTTTCTCCAAAATGCTGGAGTGCGGCGAGTGTGGAAGCACATTCTGCAGGCGGGTAACCAAAGCCGGAACTGTAGTATGGGCCTGTTATCGGCATTTCCGTGACAAAAAATTGTGCGCCATAGAAAATGTGCAGGAGTCCGAAGTGGAATCCGCATTCGTTACCTTATATAACAAGCTGGGGAGAAATCGCTCAGAGATTTTAACCCCATTCATTACGCAGGTGGAAAAACTGCGTGATAAAAATTTCATGTCCCATCCGGGGGCCATGCAGTTGAACAAAGAAATAGCGGATCTGTTGGAGCAGAATCATGCGCTGGCTACTTTGAGAGCAAAAGAGTGCATTGATTCTGCTTTTTATATGAGTGAAACCAATACCAATAACACCAAGCTGGAAAATTTGCGGAAGGAGCTCCAGCGATACCGTGACTTAAACGACTACCATGAAATACTCAATGGAAGCTACCTGCTTCTAAAAATTTTTGAAGAGCAGGAAAGTATCTCAGAGTTTGAGCCTGTAGCTTTCCGCAATATGGTTATTAAAGTGAGGATTTTTTCAGACACCATCTGTTTCCGGTTAATCAACGGGATGGAATTGGCTGAAAGAAGATAGGAGTTGTACCAATGAAAAAGAAAAGATACCTGCCCTTCGGATATCAAATGGAAAAGGGAGAAATCATCCCGCACCCTGACGAGGGACCTTTGGTACAGGCTATCTTTTCAAAATACCTTGAAAGGACCGCCCTTTCAACACTCGCCAAATATGCCTCCTTGTCGGGCATTCCTTATCGGGAAGGAGCCGGGCAGTGGAATAAAGCCATGGTTTGCCGGATTTTGGACAATTCCAAGTATGCAGGCGATGAAGGATTCCCGCCGCTGATTTCAAAGGAACAGTTGGAAGAAGCAGCTTTCCTCAGAGCAGCCAAGGCAAAGCAATATGGCGGCAGCCTGCCTGTGGAAATGAAAAAAATCCGCCAGCAGATCTGCTGCGGAAACTGTGGGCAAATCCTCAAGCGAGTCAATATGCGGACAGGATACATGCAGAAAAGACCATTGTGATCGGCGATGATGAGCTGGCTAACAACAGTGTTCAGCTGAAGGATATGACCACCTCCGAGCA
>JAGZAC010000112.1 GCA_018370615.1 Clostridiales bacterium | reverse complement strand
GGTGCTTGACGGGCTGGCCGCGGGCCTGCCGGTGGATGAGGCCGCGATTGCCGCGGCCATGGACCGCCGCCGCGCCCGCGGGGATGGGCTTTCCACCGCCCGCACCGAGGCCGACGCCGTGGAGTTCCTCTCCGGCGTGTATGAGGGCCACACCACCGGCACGGCCGTCACCCTGATGATCCGCAACCTGAATACCCGCAGCGGCGACTACGCCAAAACCGCCGACCTGCTGCGCCCCGGCCACGCCGACTACACGGCCTACGCCAAGTACGAGGGCTTTCAGGACGCGCGCGGCGGCGGGCACTTCTCGGGCCGCATTACGGCGGCAAGCGTTGCGGCGGGCACGATCTGCGAGACGGTGCTGAGCGGCCTGGGCGTAAAGGTCTACACCCATATTGCCGAGTGTGCAGGCGTGCAGGACGCACCGCTTTCCAGCGCTGCGGGGCTGGTCATGCCCGACCCGCAGCTCGGACACTTTGCGCTGCTGGATGCGTCGAAGGAGGAGGCCATGCAGGCGGCTATCCGCGCTGCGGGCAGCGAGGGCGACAGCGTCGGCGGCATTCTGGAAACGATTGTGACCGGTCTGCCCGCGGGCATCGGCGAGCCGTGGTTCGACAGCGTTGAGAGCGAGCTGGCCCACCTGATGTTCGCCATCCCGGCCTGCAAGGGCATTGAGTTCGGCGCGGGCTTCGGCTTTGCCGCAATGCACGGCAGCGAGGCCAACGATCCGTTCACGATGCGGGACGGCAAAATCGTAGAGCAGGGCACCCACGAGGCACTGCTTGCAAAAAAAGGATTTTACCATTACTTATATAACAGTCAGTTTTCTCACGGAACTGCCGCATATTAAAACGCTCTTTGATGCAAGATATAAACAATACTTGCACGAGGAGTATACAATGGTAATTATCGATTTTATTGCCGCCGTGCTGCTGGGTGCGCTGTCTGGCATGGGCATCGGCGGCGGGGGACTGTTGGTGATTTATCTTACGCTGGTGCGCAGCGTTGATCAAATCAGTGCCCAGGGGCTGAATTTGTTTTTCTTTATTTTTGCTTCCGCCGCGGCGCTGTTTGTCCATATGACCAAGCGGCATATTCCCTTTGGAATTCTCTTTTTCTGCTCTGCTTTTGGTATGGTAGCGGCTTATTTCGGCGCGGCTGCGGCGAATGCGGTGGACCCTGCCCTTGTGCGCAAACTGTTTGGAGGAATGCTGGTGATTGCCGGTGGAATTGCCCTGCTGCGGAATTTCACCGCCGCCAAAAAGGCGAAACAGGAAAGAAACGGAAAAAAATTGTAAAATAGCTTTACAAAGCGGCAAAAATGTGTTATACTGCCCTGTAGCAATGTCGGTTTCCCGGACAGCGGATGCAAGGCCTTACAGAGGATGCTTTCACCTGCCGCCGCCTGAGGAATGCGACTGCAAATATTTACATTGAGGTGAAACCAATGATTACGAAAGAAGAAAAGAACAAAATCATCGAAGAGTACAAGATGCACGACGGGGACACTGGCTCTCCGGAAGTACAGATTGCGATTCTGACCTACAGAATCAAAACTCTCACGGAGCATCTGAAGGTAAACCAGAAGGATTTCCACTCCCGCAGAGGTATGCTGAAGATGGTAGGGCATCGCCGCAACCTGTTGGGATACCTGCAGAAAAAGGATATCAACCGCTATCGTGCGATCGTAGAAAAGCTCGGTCTGAGAAAGTAAGCTTTCCGGCTGCAGCTTTCATGTGATGTGTTATGGCTGCGGCAAAGCTGCCGCAGCCTTCACGAAAGCCCCGCAGATGCAAAGCATTTGTGGGGTATATTCAAATATATGTTTCTTCGAGTGGATTAGCAGTTAAATATGTGCCGCGGCTCTGCAGCCCGTATTTAAGTGCTAAACCTCCGGAGAAGCAAAGCAAACATGGAGGTATAAAAATGTTTGAGAATTACAAAACTTTCGAATTTGAACTGGCCGGCAGACCCCTTGTGGTAGAGACCGGAAAAGTGGCGGGCCTTGCCAACGGCTCCTGCATTGTGCGCTATGGGGATACTGCGATCCTGGCCTGCGCCACTGCATCCGCTCGCCCCCGTGAGGGAATTGATTTTCTTCCCCTATCCGTGGATTTTGAAGAAAGAATGTATGCTGTGGGGAAGATCCCCGGCGGATTTTTGAAGCGGGAAGGAAGACCCGGAGAAAAGGCCATCCTTACTTCCCGTGTGATTGACCGTTCCATTCGCCCCCTGTTCCCTAAGGACCTACGCAATGATGTGAACGTCACGCTGACCACTTTGTCTGTGGATCATGACGCAGCACCGGAGATCGCCGCCATGATCGGCGCTTCCATTGCCCTGGCCATTTCCGATATTCCATGGAACGGCCCAATTGGCGCTGTATTTGTAGGCATGACACCCGACGGGAAGCTAATGATCAACCCTACCCAGAAGCAAAATGAAACCAGCATTTTGGATCTTACCGTGTCCGCTTCTCAGGAAAAGGTAGTGATGATCGAGGCCGGCGCGAAGGAAGTTTCCGACGATGACATGTTCAACGCCATCATGCTGGCGCATGCGGTGATCAAGCAGCTGCTGGTATTCATTCGCAATATTGTATCTGAGGTGGGCAAGGAAAAATTTTCTTATCCTTCCGGTGAACTGGATCACGACATGTTTGACGAAATCTTCGCTTTTGTGGAGGAGGATGTGATGCAGGCGCTGGATACGGACGACAAAAATGTCCGCGACGAGCGCATGGAACCAATTCAGGACAAAATCATGGAGGCATTTCTGGAAAAGTATCCGGATCTGCCTGTCATTTATCCGGAGCTCATTTATAAGATTCAAAAGAAAATCGTCCGCCGCTGGCTGCTCGTTGACAAAAAGCGTGTAGACGGCAGACGGATGGACGAAATCCGTCCTCTGAGTGCCGAGGTGGGCCTGTTCCCGCGGGTGCATGGTTCTGGTCTGTTTACAAGAGGACAGACGCAGGTGATGACCATCGCCACTCTGGGGCCCATCAGCGATGCGCAGGTGCTGGACGGCATCTGGGCGGAGGACAGCAAGCGGTATATGCACCACTACAATTTCCCGGGATATTCCGTGGGCGAGGCAAAGTCCGCAAGAAGCCCCGGACGTCGGGAAATCGGTCACGGCGCACTGGCAGAGCGTTCCCTTGTACCTGTACTTCCCTCTGTAGAAGATTTTCCCTATGCAATTCGTCTGGTGTCTGAGGTTGTTTCCTCCAACGGTTCTACCTCTCAGGGCTCTGTCTGCGGCTCTACTCTGGCGCTTATGGACGCAGGTGTGCCGATTACCGCGCCGGTTGCGGGAATTTCCTGTGGTCTGATCACTGCTGAGGACAGCGACGATTTTATGACGATGATTGACATCCAGGGCTTGGAGGACTTCTACGGGGATATGGACTTCAAGGTTGCCGGCACCCACAAGGGAATTACTTCTATTCAGATGGACATTAAAATAGACGGTCTTACGCCGGAAATCATCCGGGAGGCGTTTGAAGTGACCCACAAGGGACGGGATTACATCATAGATGAAATTCTTCTGAAGGCGATTCCCGAACCTAGGAAGGAAGTTTCCAAGTATGCGCCGAAGATGCTTTCAATGAAAATCAGCGTGGATAAGATTCGCGAGGTCATTGGTACCGGCGGCAAGGTAATTCAGAAGATTGTGGCCGATACGGGAGCGAAGATTGACATTGAGGAGGATGGTACCATCTTTATTTCCTCGGTAGATCAATCCAGCATCGATGAAGCGAAGAAGATCATCGACGGCATTGTGTTTGAGCCGGAGGTGGGTGAGATTTACGAGGGCGTTGTGACGAGAATTATTCCTATCGGCGCGTTTGTGGAATTTGCCCCCGGAAAAGAAGGGCTTGTACACATCTCCAAACTGGACAACAAGCGTACGGAGAAGGTAGAAGATATCTGCAATGTAGGCGACAGGATGCGTGTCAAATTCCTGGGCACGGATGAGCGAGGCAGACTGAACCTGTCCAGAAAAGACGCACTGGAAACAGAAGAATAAGCTTTTTAAGTGTCCCTCTGCCATATGGCAGAGGGACACATGTGATATTGGAGACCAGCAAATAATGAACGATCAGGGAAACAACTGGAGAGAAAATGGTACTTCCGGCGGCGATTTTTATTCCCAGCAGGAAATCAAGCGAACCTATACGCCGGAGGAAGCGGGACATGGACGGCGCAGACGGCCAGTCAGCCGATATCGGCGGCGCCGGCGCAGATCGCCCAATCCAGGCGTCATACTGACTGTGCTGATTTTTGCGGCTGTGTTCGGCGTATGTATTTACTTTCTTGTCAGCGGACGCAGCAGTCCTGTCAGCGGTGAAGATATACTTTCGTCTGAGATAAGTACGACGGAGAATGTTGGGGAGAGCAGCGATCAGGCAGGCAGGGAACAGGTACTTACCTTGTCAGAAGAGGATGTCCACACGGGAGATCTTATTTTGGTAAATTACGCCTATCCTTATACATTCCCGGCAGATGCCGAGGCGGAGATCGCACCTGTGTCCACGTATAAAAATGACAAGTATTATGTGCGGGATAATACCTCGAAGCTGCGCAGAAGCACCATCGAAAAATTCAACATACTGACGGAAGCGTACTTTGCGGCAACTGGATTTTCCAGCCTGCAGGTGAACAGTGGATACCGCAGTTACCAGGAGCAGGTGGATCTGTATGCCAGCTATGTGGATAGCTATGGCGAGGAATATGCCAGGGCATATGTGGCAAATCCCGGATACAGCGAGCACCATACAGGTCTTGCCATGGATTTAAACGTATATGTTCCAGGGGAGGGAATATATTACGTAGAGAGCTATGAGCCGTGCGCCTGGTTCCGGGAAAATTGCGAGGACTATGGCTTCATACTGCGGTACCCTTCCGAAAAAGTGGATATCACCGGTATTAACTATGAGTCTTGGCATTACCGGTATGTCGGCACGCCGCACTCTCAAATTATGGAACAGCGGGATCTCTGCTTAGAGGAGTATATTGATTTTTTGCGGTCGTATACATACGACGGCACGCGGCTTTTATATAATGAGGACACAGGAGCATCCGAGACACTTGCGCCGGGGGAATCCTTTGAGGAGGGCGTTTTAATTTATTATGTTTCGGCTGAGGAAGGGGAAACTCAGTGCCCAATTCCGGCGGATTGTACGTATACGGTATCCGGCAATAACGTGGACGGATTTATTGTAACAGCAGAGAAGGAAGCTTCTTAAAGGGATTTTTAACCGGATTTCCCGATTTTTTTCAAGTATTTTTCCTTTCGCCTTCAAAAAACCATCACATTAGGGAAATATAATAACACCATCAGAAGGGAACACTGATAGAAAGACTTGCCGGAAAGGTATGGTGATAAAAATGGAAGAATACAGAAACAACAATGAAAACCCTATGGAAAACGAGAACAGAGAAGTGCCTGGTGCCCGTCCAGATGCAAATCCGGAATCTACCGAGCCATCCACACAGTCTCCGAACCATGGAGAAGTGTCCAATGTACAGGAACAGCAGGACAATGCACAGCCTACACCGCCGCAGCAGAAAACAGAAACTCCCTCTTGGAATCAGAACCAATGGACAAATCCGCAGACTGCGCAGCCAGCGCAAAATGAGAATCCACAGCGTCCCGCGGGGGACGGAGCTGGAACATATCAGCACAGTTACACGCAGTATACGCCTTTGAACGATATGCAGAGCCATGGCGGCAGCTCATTTAACCCGGCGTTTATCCAGAAAAGTGAGTCCGGCGAATACAGGTACCGCCCGCCTTATGCTCCCGGCCCGGCTGGTCCTGGGGAAAAGCCTCCAAAGAAGAAAAAAGAGCCCAAAAAGAGATCCGGCGGCGGAATTGCCCTGTTGGTGGTAGCATGTTTGCTGTTAGCCTTTGGAACAGGCCTTGGAGGTGCATACTTTGGAATGTCCTTGGCAGACGGCTCCAGTGGGACAGTAGTCGGTTCTGAAAACGACCCTCTTGTAATTTA
>JAGZAC010000111.1 GCA_018370615.1 Clostridiales bacterium | reverse complement strand
TCACGAATTACATCAATGTCGATGTCCAGGCCTTCGATGTTGATGTCTTCCGCTTTGGGCACATAACCGATCGGAGTCTCAACCGCATCTGCAGCGCCGGTGCAGCGATCCAGGAGCCAGAGGAGAACGCGCATGTTATCTCCAAATCCGGGCCATATAAAGTGGCCTTCGTCGTCCGTTCTGAACCAGTTTACGTGGAATATTTTCGGAGGATTGGGAATTTTCTTGCCCATATCCAGCCAGTGCTTGAAGTAGTCGCCCATGTTGTAGCCTGCAAACGGACGCATCGCCATGGGGTCGCGACGAACTACACCTACCGCACCTGCAGCAGCAGCAGTTGTCTCGGAAGCCATGATGGAACCCACGAATGTACCGTGCTGCCAGTTAAAGGACTGGTACACCAGGGGAGCCGTTTTTGCACGTCTGCCGCCGAAGACGATTGCATCAATGGGAACGCCGGCGGGATTGTTGAACTCAGGGGAGATGCAGGGGCAGTTAATAGCCTTCGCGGTAAAGCGGGAGTTGGGATGTGCGCCGCTGGTTCCCACCTTATCGTTTTTGTCATACTTGGTATAATCCCATTTTTCACCGCGCCAGTTGAGGGCGTTTTTCGGCGGGTTGTCATCCAGGCCTTCCCACCATACAGTATTATCGTCCAAATTATGGCAAACATTGGTGAAGATTGTGTCTTTACGGGTAGTAGCAAGGGCATTGTAGTTGGAATGCTCGTTGGTTCCGGGGGCAACACCAAAGAAGCCGTTTTCCGGGTTGATGGCCCATAGGCGGCCGTCCTTGCCCACACGCAGCCAGGCAATATCGTCGCCTACACACCAAACCTTGTATCCCTTTTTGCGGAAGACTTCCGGAGGAATCAGCATAGCCAGGTTGGTCTTTCCGCAGGCAGAAGGGAAGGCGGCGCTGATATAGCGCACTTCGCCGTTGGGATATTCTACGCCCAGAATGAGCATGTGCTCAGCCATCCAGCCCTCTTTACGGCCCAGATAGGAAGCGATACGCAGTGCAAAGCACTTTTTGCCAAGGAGCACGTTTCCGCCATAACCGGAATTTACAGACATGATGGTATTATCCTGGGGGAAATGTACGATATAACGGTTTTCCTCATCCAGATCTGCCTTTGCGTGGAGACCCTTGACATAGTCAGGACTGTCACCAAGGGCTTCCAGCACGCTGGTTCCAACCCTGGTCATAATGAGCATGTTCAGCACAACGTAGATAGAATCAGTCAGTTCGATTCCATATTTTGCGAATTCACTGCCCACAACACCCATGGAGTAGGGAATTACGTACATGGTTCTGCCTTTCATGGCGCCGGTGTACAGCTTTTTCAGCTTTGCGTACATCTCCTGTGGATCCATCCAGTTGTTGATGTTTCCAGCCTCCTCTTTGGTAGGTGTGCAAATATATGTGCGTCCTTCCACGCGCGCTACGTCGTTGACAGCAGTGCGGTGCAGGTAGCAGCCAGGAAGCTTTTCCTGGTTGAGTTTAATCATTTCTCCGGTGGAGCAGGCTTCTGCACGCAGAGCTTCTGCCTGTTCTTCGGTACCATCGATCCAGACAATTTTGTCCGGCTGTGTCATGGCAGCCATTTCATCGATCCATGAAAGAACATATTTGTTGTTTGTCATTTCTCTTTACTCCTTTGATTATTTGCATTGGTATAAAGCCCATTTTCTGCTAGTTTATATAATATCATTAAAAACGATAATTTTCAATATAAAAAGTGGATTTAACAAAGTGTTCACAAATTGCAGGTGCAAATCATTTTTATTTCGGTTATACTGATAAATAATAAAAGTTTGCGGCATTGAAAACGCAAAAATGCATAATAGAAGTCTATTTCTTGCAAATTACTAATTTAGAACGACCATAGAAAAATTTGGACAGAGATTGCTTTTTGCAAATTCTTATGATATACTTTATATAAAGAAAATAAAAACAGTTACATAGAAACTGCATCGATGCGCCTAGCTTTTCCTTCTGTAAGATAAAGTCTCCCCTGTTTGGAAATTGCTATTCAGTCCCGAGGAGGTGTCACAGAGCGGCTACAGCAGAGGGGTTGTATTCGTCCAGATGGATGTGCGATTTATTTGTGTGATAGTATAAAACTTTACATAGAAAGGATGGTTGGAGGAATGCCGGAATTAAAAGACAGGGAAAAGCAGATTTTGGATTATATTGTAAGCTGTTATGCAGAAAAAGGATATTCGCCCAGTGTGCGGGACATTCAGCAGGAAATCGGTGTACGCAGTACGGCGACGGTATACAGCTACATTGAAAAGCTGGTAGAAAAAGGATATCTGAAAAAAGACCCAAACAAAAGCCGTTCCCTGCGGCCGGACACTGTAGCACCAACCTATCGGGTACCGCTGATTGGAAAGGTAACGGCAGGCATGCCGATTCTGGCTGTGGAGAACTACGAGGAAACCATCAGCTTCTGCACAGATGGACGCAAATTTGCACCGGAGCGGCTGTTTGCCCTTCGGGTATCCGGCAAAAGTATGATTGAGGCGGGAATCATGGATGGGGACATTGTGGTGGTGCTGCAGACGCCTATGGCCTCTGACGGCGAAATTGTAGTAGCGCTGATCGACGATGAGGCGACAGTGAAAACCTTTTATAAAGAAAACGGTCAATTTCGGCTCCAGCCGGAGAATCGGGAATATGCGCCGATTTATACGGACCATGTGAAAATTCTCGGGCGCGTCGTGGCAAGCTTTCGTTACTACTGATAAAAAAGGAAGTACATTCCAGGAGGTACTTCCTTTTTTGTTTGTTCAGTGATATTGGGGAAGCCAGCTGCCGTGGCGGTCGATAAGCTCGTCACACATTTTTACAATATCATCGATGGACAGTTCGCTGGAGGCATGAGGATCCAGCATGACTGCCTGGTATATATGTTCCTTTTTTCGAGTGACGGCAGCTTCAATGGTCAGCAGATGTACGTTGATTTCCGTCATATTCATAGCAGCGAGCTGCACAGGCAGAGGTCCTTGGACACATGGCTGTACGCCGGATTTGTTTACAAGACAGGCGACCTCGACACAGGCTTCTTTTGGGAGGTTGTCAATCAGACCGTTATTGAGTACGTTTCCTCCGATTTTAAACGGAACATCTGTTTCCATTGCCTCCATAATATAGGAGGCATATTCTGTGGAACGTGTGTGGTGAATTTCATTGGAAGTGTAAAGGTCTTTTTCTTCATTCCAGCGTTCGATTTGATTTATGCAACGGCGAGGATATTCATCTAACGGGATTTTATAACGGTCAATTAGTTCCGGGTATTTGCTTTTGATGAAAAAGTTATTGTATTCGGCATTGTGCTCGCTGGATTCCGTACAGTAATATCCAAGTCTCCGAATATATTCATATCGAACCAAATCATATTGATTTTCGGGGGGATTTTCTAAAACAGAGATGGCGCGTTTTCTTACCTCCGGCAGCAAATCTGTGCCGTCGGCATCGTACAGTTCCAGCAGCCATCCCATGTGATTGATACCAGCAATCTTTTCTTTAATCGGTTCCTTGAATTCAATGCCCAGCGCGCGGAGAAGGCCTCGGGAACATACCTGTACACTGTGGCAAAGACCCACTGTGTTTATGCCGGTATAGCGCTGCATATAACCGGAAAGCGGCGCCATAGGATTGGTGTAGTTTAAAAACCAGGCATTGGGACAGACCGCTTCCATATCGCGTGCAAAATCCGCAAGTACAGGGATGGTGCGAAGCGCGCGGAAAATACCGCCGACGCCTGTGGTGTCTCCGATGGTCTGGCGCAGGCCATATTTTTTGGGGACTTCAAAATCTGTGATGGTGCAGGGGTCGTATCCACCAACCTGTATGGTGTTTATCACATAGCTTGCGCCTTTTAGTGCTGCTTTTCGGTTTTCGACGCCGAGAAATTTTTCTATCTTTGCGTGGCCTTCGTTTAGATTGCGGTTCAATGCGTTTGCCATAATAAAGGATTCTTCCAACCGCCTAGGGTCAATGTCGTACAGTGCGATTTCGCACTTGCGCAGAGCTTCTGTGCAGAGGACATCTCCAATAATATTTTTAGAGAAAACGGTGCTTCCGGCGCCCATAATAGTCAGTTTCATAATGCTCTCCTGTGTCACAATAAACTTGCATAATGCATGTGTATGTACTTTATACATGATGTCTATTTATATGTCAAGAGAAATCTTTAATATTAATAGAATATTTTTGTATTTATTAACCAACGCCACTGGAGAGCCAGAGGCGTTGGTCATCATTCTAAAATAATTTTCAAAAGCGCATCTGCTGCCTTTGAGATTTTCTCCGGACTGCGAACCACGCAAATTTTTCGCGGCGGCAGCGGATCACAAACCTTAATTTCTTTGACACATCCCTCTGCAATTGCGTCTTTTGCAAAATCTGCGACAACACAGCCTATTCCCATGTTCTTTGCCGTAAAGCTTACGATTAACGAACTTGTTGCAAGCTCAAATTTTGGTGACACATTTATTCCGCGCCCGCGCAGCTCCTTTTCAAGGAAGGTGCGGGTGCTTGTATTCCTTTCAAGCATAATAAACTGTTCTTCAAATGCTGAAATACTTACATGATTTGCGATATCACAGGTGCTTTTGCAGATAAAAATATCTTGTATTTCGCGAACGGGAACTGCTTCAAAGCCCTCACAGGAAAAGGGCTCACTAACAACGGCAAAATCGATTTTTCCATGCCGCAGAAGCTCCAGAGTCTGCGGTGTTGGATTGTTTGTAATAGATATTTTTATATTTGGATATTTCTTATGGAATCTTTCAAGATAGGCAAGGAGACAGAATTCCAATGTCATATCACTTGCGCCGATTCTTATTTCCCCCGCATCCAGCCGAAGCATTGCGGTTAGTCTGCGCTCTCCTTCTGAAAAGGCATTTACGCCATCTGATATATGGGTATATAGGGCTTTTCCTTCGGCAGTGAGCTTTACACCTTTTGGTGTGCGAATGAAAAGGGGACAACCGATTGCTTCCTCAAGCTGACGAATACACTGGCTTACCGCAGGCTGTGAAATATACAGTTTTTCTGCGGCAAGGGTAATACTGTTACATTCGGCAGCCCAGAAAAAGATTTTATACCAATCATAGCTGATATTCATATGGTATCTCCATAAGTAAAAATTATTATATTATAGATATATCATAATTTATTCTTATTTTCAAGAAGGGATTTCCTATATAAAATCTGCTCTCTTTTTGGCCCGTTGGAAATCATTGTTATAGGAACATTCAACTGCTTTTCAAGAAACTCCACATATCTTTGTGCGGCTGGCGGAAGCTTTTCATAGTCGGTAATTTCTGAGAGATTGCAGTTCCACCCATCCAGATATTCATAAACAGGCTCGGCCCTAGCAAGCATATAGGTTTCAGGGAATGTTTCCGTGTATTTTCCGTCTATTTTGTATGCGGTGCAAATGGGGATTTTTTCAAGATAGCCGAGGACATCAAGCATTGTGAGAGCAATTTCGGTAGCGCCCTGCAGCATGCAGCCGTATCGCGCTGAAACGCAGTCAAACCAGGCCATTCTACGGGGCCTTCCGGTGGTTGCGCCAAATTCGCCGTCGCTTCCGCCTCGCCTCCGCAGTACATCGGCTTGGTTGCCTGAAAGTTCGCCCACAAAGGCACCGGCGCCGATGCAGGTTGTGTATGCTTTTACGACTGCTATTATTTTTTTGATTTCATAGGGCGGGATGCCTGTGCTGACACTGGAAAATCCCGCCAGTGGTGAGGAGGATGTGACATAAGGGTAAATACCGTTGTCTACATCGCGCAGCGCACCCAGCTGTCCCTCCAGAAGAATGTTTTTTCCGGCGTTAACGGCATTTTTTAAATAATAGGGACTTTAAGAATATTATAGGCTTTTGAGAATTATTCTTTTACTTGTTTGTATTTCTTTTTTACATATTCTGCTTTTCTGAATTGTTTTAACGGAAAGAATATGGTAGAATTTTAACGGGTGAATAGAGTGAATACTTAT
>JAGZAC010000110.1 GCA_018370615.1 Clostridiales bacterium | reverse complement strand
TCCCCCTTGCTTTCCCTTACACAAGGGGGCCTTTCTCTTTTGCCACCCTTTACACTGGGGAGCCTCTCCTTTTTTGCCTCCCCTGTGGTGCATCTCCGCAGGAGATGTCGGGGTGGTGGCACGGCATAGCCGTGACGGAGGGGTTGTATTTACAAAAAATAAAAAGGCCCTTTCGGACCTTTTCAAATTTTTTTGATTATGGTGAATCCACTGGCGGCAGCATATCTGCAAACTGCAAAAAAGCCGCATAATCCATTGCACCTGCCTGCTCCAGAGGACGATCCCCCCGTACATGAAGATAATCCGTTATAAGAATTACCTGCAGGCCGGCATCTATCGCTCCAAAATCGTCCTTGGTATCATTGCCTACCATAAGACACAATTCCGGCTTCGTGCCTACTGCTGTTGCCGCATCCTGAAAATAGCCGGGCGAAGGCTTGCAGTAGCAGCAGTTGTCGTAATTGGTCACGTAGTCAAAATCTGCAGGCTCGATTCCCGCCCAGGACATGCGCCGGCGATTGGCAGACAGGGGAAATACAGGATTGGTGGCACAGACAAGCTTGTATCCCTTCTGACGCAGACTGCGCAGCAAATTTTTTTCACTGCCCCGATAGTGGACAACCCGCTTTACCGCCTCAAAAGGACCGTTGTAGAAAGCTTCATAAAACGCTTCTACATCCAGGGGAAAATTCGGCCACTCCTCATAAAACACCTGGCGAAACCGCTGGATGTTGAGCATACTGCCGTCGTTTTGCTTCATTGCCTGAAATCCCTTCATAGCGGCGGCATCGAATCGGTCTGCCGCATTGCCCAGTCGCTCCTGTGCAAACTTGTGCAGGTCGCTGAAATAGGCATCCGTCAGCTCTGCCTGAACATAAGGGACGAGAGTTGCATCCAAATCAAAAAAGATCGTATTGATCCGTTTTGTATATAGTATTTCCAGATTGCTTGTCATATGCGCCTCAAGATATATTTTTTCTTTTATTTTATGATTTTCAATGTGTAATTTTTTGTTCCCAGTCCCACTTCTTCCAGCTTTTCAATCTGCACATAGGGATCCTTCCCATGAAGCCGGTAGAACAGGTGTCCTTCGTTTCTCAATTCCATTCCCTGAGGAATGCCTTCAGGAATCAGATTTTCCATTTTAATGGCGTCTACAGATGCCTGCTCCAGGGATACCATATCCCATCCGGACATAATGCCGATATCGGGAACCAGTGCTGGTGTGGTCATGCCCCAGCAGTCGCACAGGGCGGTAATTTGGGTAAGTACATTGATATAGAAAATATGCCCAGGTGCGAAGGTATCGCAGACAGCCTTGGTGCACAACGCCATGCCTGTTTGGAAATCTGTGTAGTCGTGGGAATCCAGGGTAATGGCGCCGGTGGGACAGACCTTCACGCAGTGCTGACACAAGGTGCAGTTGTGGTAGTTTACGTGGTAGGCGCCGTCTTCACCGAAATGATTTGCGTAGTGGTTGCAGGCATCCAGACATTTATTGCAGTGAACACACTTGTTTTCATTCCAAAGAAGGCCGCCTTCCAGGGAGTGAATCTCATGGCGGGTGCGGTCTGTTACACAGCCCATGGCAATGTTTTTGCACGCGCCGCCGTATCCGCATGCACCGTGGCCTTTCACGTGGGAGAAGTCAATCATGAAATCTGCATCGTAAATCAGCCCCGCCACATCCACGTGCCGCAGCTTTTTATAGTCTGCTTCGATAGTGTAAAAATATTTTCCGAAATAGCTGCAGTCGTCCAATACGGGACATCCCAGCCCCGCCTCAGAATAGCCTCTCTCATAGGGGCGTCGATGAGCGATATAATGGTCTGTAATGAAGCATTCGCCGCCACTTTCCTGTACAAATTGGACCAGCTTGCGCACAAATATTGGGGGAATCGTGGAGTAAGAAACACCTTGCCCCACATGCATTTTAATGGCTACTTTTTTATCACGGACGGCTTCGCCCAATCCGCAGGCATGGAGCATGCGCGAAAATTTTTCCGGCAGTGTCTGGGATGCTTCATACCTGGAAAATGCCATAGGTGAAAAATAAACTTCAGACATATGTTTGTCCTCTTTTCCCAAAAATATCAAAGGGTATTTTACCACAAATGTGTACAGACTGCAAGGAATACTTCTCAATAATATGGCTTTAGAGCAATAAATTCTTATTTTGCAAAAATTGCAATTTTATATTGACAGACTTGCAAAAACTATGATAAAATAAAAACGCTAATTTGAATCAATGGAAAGAGAGAGTCGAAGTATGGCGTTTCAAAATCAATATTTTGCAGATTTAATGGACCGGGTGATAAAGCGCAACCCCGGCGAGCCGGAATTTCATCAGGCAGTACAGGAAGTGCTGGAATCCTTGGAGCCGGTGGCGGCCGCACATCCTGAGTATATTGACCGGGGAATTTTTGAATCTATCGTAGAGCCGGAGCGAATTATCAAATTCCGGGTGCCGTGGGTAGATGACAGCGGCAAGGTGCGAATCAACAGAGGCTTCCGCGTGCAATTCAATTCTGCAATTGGTCCCTATAAGGGCGGCCTTCGGTTCCATCCTTCTGTATATGAAGGCATCATCAAATTTTTGGGATTTGAACAGATTTTCAAAAACAGCCTGACCGGACTGCCCATCGGCGGCGGCAAGGGCGGCAGCGACTTTGACCCCAAGGGCAAATCCGACATGGAAATTATGCGGTTCTGTCAGAGCTTTATGACAGAGCTTTCCAAACATATCGGCGCCGACACAGACGTTCCCGCAGGGGATATCGGTGTAGGCGGCCGGGAAATCGGCTTTATGTACGGGCAGTACAAGCGTCTGCGCAATGAATCCGTAGGGGTGCTGACCGGCAAGGGCCTTACTTATGGCGGCTCCCTTGCCAGAACAGAGGCGACAGGATATGGCCTTTGTTATTTCACTGAGGAAATGCTGAAGGCAAAGGGCAACAGCTTCAAGGGGAAAACGGTGGTGATCTCCGGTTCCGGAAATGTGGCCATTTACGCCACGGAAAAGGCGACTCAGCTGGGGGCAAAAGTGGTAGCCCTTTCCGATTCTGCAGGATATATTTATGACCCCAGAGGAATTGATTTGGATACGGTAAAGAGAATCAAAGAAGTGGAACGGGGACGTATTTCCGAATATGTGGAAGTCAATCGCGGCGCTGAATATACGGAAGGCTGCAGCGGCATCTGGTCGATTCCCTGTGATATTGCGCTTCCCTGTGCAACCCAGAATGAGTTGGATGAGGAGGCTGCCAATACACTAATCAAAAATGGAGTGATCGCTGTTGCGGAAGGTGCAAACATGCCCAGTACACCGGAAGCAATTGCAGCGTTCCAGAGCGCTGGTGTGTGCTTCGGTCCCGCAAAGGCTGCCAATGCCGGCGGCGTAGCTACCTCTGCACTGGAAATGTGTCAGAACTCTGCCCGGTACAGCTGGAGCTTTGAAGAAGTAGACGGAAAGCTGCAAGAGATCATGGTAAATATTTATAAGAACTGTGCAGCGGCAGCAGAGAAGTTTGGAATGAAGGACAATCTTGTGGCAGGTGCAAATATTGCAGGCTTTTTGAAGGTGGCCGACGCAATGATGGCACAGGGTGTGGTCTGATTGTTAGAAATATAAAAATTAAGGGCTGTTTTTCAAAAAGAGAACAATCCCCCTGTCTGCTAACGCAGACATCCCCCTTTGCACAAGGGGGACTTTTTATTTTAGTCTCCCCTGGGAGGGCAAATAAACTTCCAAAAGGGTCCTTACGTTTTTAGCCACCCCAGTGGAGGACTTGCTGCGCAAGTCCTCCACTGGGGTGGTGTCAGCGAAGTGGACAGTGGGGTTGTAGTAAGGAACGGACAATCCCCCAGTAAACTTCGTTGACGGCCCCCTTAGCGGCTCTGTAAGGGACGCCCACATGGGGGCCTATTTAGCTTCTTTAGCCTCCCCTGTGTAAGGGGAGGTGGGCTTTGCGAAGCAAAGCTCGGAGGGGTTGTTGAAAAAGCCTCCATATGGAGGCTTTTTTCATTGCATTCCCTTCCGAGCTCGAGACTCTTCCTTCAGCCGCAGCTCCGTATTCAAAATCCGCTTGCGCAGACGGATGGATTTGGGCGTTACCTCTATTAGCTCGTCATCACTGATAAACTCAATCGCCTGTTCCAGACTCAGCTGCTTATGGGGCACCAGGCGCAGCGCCTCGTCTGCCCCCGCGGAACGGATGGATGTAAGATGCTTTTTCTTGCACACATTCAGCGCAATGTCCATCTGCTTGGGACACTCTCCCACAATCATCCCCTCATACACCGGCGTCTGCACACCGATAAACATCACGCCTCTATCCTGGGCGTTATATAAGCCGTAAGAAGTAGCTTCCCCTTGTTCGCTTGCAACAAGAGAACCTGTATACCGAACGGTGATTTCGCCCTTGTAAGGTTGATATCCCGCAAACACGGAGCTGATAATCCCCTCGCCCCGAGTGTCTGTCAAAAACTCGCTGCGGTATCCAAACAGCCCTCTTGCCGGAATAGAATATTCAATCTTCATGCGGCTGCCCCGCAGGTTCATCTCTAAAAGTTCTCCTTTGCGGGAGCCCAGCTTTTCGATGACCGTTCCCACATACGCTTCTGGTACTTCTACAGTAACCTGCTCCATAGGCTCACAGAGCTGCCCGTCAATCTCCTGCATAAGCACATGGGGCGTAGAGCAGCAAAGCTCAAATCCTTCCCGGCGCATGGTTTCAATCAAAATAGACAGGTGCATTTCTCCCCGGCCCGCTACCTTGAAGCTGTCCGTTGTATCTCCATCGGACACCCGCAGGGATACGTCCCGCAGCGTCTCCTTATACAGCCTGTCCCGAATCTGCCGGGAAGTGACAAACTTCCCCTCTCTGCCGGCAAAGGGACTATCATTTACGGAAAACGTCATCTCCATCGTAGGCTGACTGACCTTGACAAACTCCAGTGGCTCTGGGTTGGTAGGTGCTGTGATGGTGTCCCCTATGGTGATTTCCTCTGCGCCGGAGAAGCATACAATGTCCCCCATAGAGGCACTTTCCACCGTGGTCTTTCCAAGTCCGTCAAACTGATAAAGGGATACAATCTTTATCTTTTTGGGAGGCGCGTCCGGCGTGTGATAGTTGACGATTACTGCTTCACTGCCTACCCGCATAGTTCCCCGTTCAATGCGGCCAATACCGATCCGGCCCACATAATCATTGTAATCGATAGAGGAAACCAGCATCTGCAAGGGACCGTCCGGATCCCCCTCAGGTGCAGGGATATATTCTAAAATGGTATCGAGAAGAGGTATCAAATCCTCTCCCACACCGTGAGGGTCGATAGAAGCGGTACCGGCTCTGCCGGAGCAGAACAGCATAGGAGAATCCAGCTGTTCATCGGTAGCATCCAAATCCATCAGCAGCTCCAGCACTTCATCAATCACTTCATCCACCCGGGAATCGGGTCGGTCAATTTTGTTTACGACAACAATGACCCGATGGCCCAGTTCCATCGCCCGTCCCAATACAAAACGGGTCTGGGGCATAGGACCCTCCGCCGCATCCACCAAAAGGATGACGCCGTTGACCATCTTGAGAATCCGCTCTACCTCGCCGCCGAAATCCGCGTGGCCTGGTGTGTCTACAATATTGATTTTCACCCCTTTATACAAAACAGAGGTGTTTTTTGCAAGAATGGTAATGCCGCGCTCCCGTTCCAGATCTCCTGAGTCCATCACCCGTTCCTGCACCACCTGGTTTTCGTGGTATTCTCCGCATTGCTTCAGCATTTGGTCCACCAAGGTCGTCTTCCCGTGGTCAACGTGGGCGATGATGGCGACATTTCTTAAATCTTCTCGAATCATGCAGCGTTCCTTTCAATATATATCCTTATTCCTTAACTTATATAGTATACAACAAAAAACAAAACAGGGCAACTGCAAATCCCATAAAATTTGCAGTTTCGCCCCGTTTTTCCTTGTCAAATATGTCCGTTTACTTTTCTACCGCAAGCTTTTCAACTCTCTGCAGCAGC
>JAGZAC010000109.1 GCA_018370615.1 Clostridiales bacterium | reverse complement strand
TCAAGATCGTCATAATCCAAAACCTTTTTTATTTCCCGCAAGGGCAAGTCCATAAGCTGCAAAGCCCGTACTGTATTTAGCCGAACAATGTCCTGCTCGGTATAATAGCGATAATTTGTCCATTCGTCTTTCTTGCTCGGCTTTACCAGTCCTATGCGGTCATAATGCCGCAGCGTTTCGCTGGTGGTATGGACGGCCTTTGCAGCCTCCCCAATGGAAAAATATTTTTTCATTTTTTATTTTCTCCTATTGACATTTGTGTTACACAAAGGTTTATTATGTATTCTAGCATAGGATATTGCGGAAAGCAATGCTATTTAGGAGGAATTCAAATGAAAAAAATCATTTTACTTGCATTGTGCCTTGCGTTAGGCGGCTTTGTATTGGCGGGCTGCTCCACCAGCAGCGAGCCCTTTGAGGAAAAAAGCTATACGTCAGATACACAAATCAATGAAATCAATCTTGATGTGCGGGATAGAGAAATTGAGGTGTCGTTGTCCCAGGACGAACAAGTTCATATTCTATATTTTGAAAACAGCAAAGAATATTACGATATTTCCGTTTCTGACGAACATGTGTTGACGATGACAAGCGAAAACGATAAAGAATGGACCGACTATATTGGGGGAAAGCCCTCTGCCGAAAATCGGAAAATATCGCTGTAGATACCGGACGCACTTTTAGAAAACCTTACACTATCCACCACAAACGAGGATATAACACTTTCTGCATTGGCTGTAACCGGAAGTATCGATATTTCCTCGAACGGAGGAAATATTACCTTTGAAAGCTTTGACGTAGGAAACGCCCTATCCTTAACTGTTAAAAACGGGGATATTGTAGGAACGGTTATAGGAAGTTATGATGATTTTGCCATTCAATCAGAAATCAAAAAAGGGGAAAGCAATCTGCCGGGCAATAAAGACAGCGGCGAAAAAACGCTAAACGTGTCCAGCAATAACGGCGATGTCAATATTGAGTTAATAAACGAATAATCATAATTTTCAAACCCGTTGTCTTGCGGTGTGAGAACACTGATAAGCGGCGGTATGAAAGTCTCTCTTTTTATTACAACCCCTCCGTCATGGCTGCGCCATGCCACCTCCCCTTACACAGGGGAGGCTTAGGGATTCGCAGGCTCCCTTGTGCAAAGGGAGCTCCCGCGAAGCGGGTGAGGGATTGTTTTACCAACAACCCCACCGTCATGGCTGCGCCATGCCACCTCCCCTTACACAGGGGAGGCTTAAGTGTGTGCAGGCTCCCTTGTGTAAAGGGAGCTGTCTGCGTTAGCAGACTGAGGGATTGTTCTCTTTTACAACCCTTCTGTCTCGCCTACGGCGAGCCACCTCCCCTTGCACAGGGGAGGCTTGAGGTTTTGTGTAGGCTCCTTTGTGGAGAGGCTTAGGAAGCTTCCTGCTGAGGAGGCTTTCGTTTGTGCAGCCCCCCTTCTTCCAAAATGTGAAAATACAAAATCTTTTTACCTTTCTAAATAAAAGAAGTAAAAACTCTTGACGCAGACTTCCGCAGGGTATATAATAATTTATATGTATGCTCATATTCCGGCTTCTGCCGGCTTTATATAAAATAGTAGACTTGTTTTCTTTACAAATTTGAGAAAAATACTATTTTTCATTGGGCCGCAGTATTTGCTGCCCCGCGATACGGTACAACATAAAACTGCTGGGCCACCGGCCCGGTTTGCGGCATGCATATGATTTCTTTGAATGAAAATGATGAAAAAATCATTAGAAAAGGAGGTATTGCATGCCCGTTGCTACTTACATAATCATTGCGGTCGTCGCCGTTATTGTTGGATTTGCCATCGGACTTCCTATCGGCATCGTCTATCGAAAAAGAATTGCAGAAGCACAGATTGGTTCCGCCGAGCTTCAGGCGAAGAAAATTATTGCCGACGGAATGAACCAGGCGAAGGCGGACGCCGCTGCCGCAAAAAAAGAGGCTTTGATTGAAGCAAAAGAAGAAATGCTTCAGGCAAAAAACGAATTTGAGCAGGAAATCAAAGAGCGGCGCAACGAATTGTCCCGCCAGGAACGGCGCGTCCAGTCCAAAGAGGAAACCTTGGATCGGAAAACAGATGCTCTGGAGAAAAAAGACGAAATCCTTACGAAAAAAATCGAAGACAATGAACGCCTTCAGGAGGATCTGCAGAATCAACACACAGAAGCCCGTATGGCCCTGCAGCGTATTTCCGGAATGACTGCGCAGCAGGCAAGGGACAAGCTCATTGAAGAAATGGTGGAGGAGGTCCGCCACGAACAGGCAAAGAAAATGGTGGAGCTGGAGCAGGAATTCAAGGAGGAAGCAGACGATAAAGCCCGCAACATCATTGCCCAGGCTATACAGCGCTGCGCGGCAGACCACGTAGCGGAGATTACCGTTTCCACTGTGACACTGCCCAACGAAGATATGAAGGGGCGGATCATCGGCCGGGAAGGTCGAAACATCCGTACCATTGAAACTCTCACCGGAGTAGACCTTATCATTGACGACACACCGGAAGCCATTACCATTTCCAGCTTCGACCCGGTCCGCAGAGAGGTTGCCCGGATTGCACTGGAGCGGCTGATTTCCGACGGCAGAATACATCCCACCCGCATTGAGGAAATGGTGGAAAAGGCAAAGCATGAGGTAGACGTAGCCATCAAGAAGGCCGGCGAGGCCGCTACCTTTGAAACTGGCATCCACGGTCTGAACGGCGAGCTGGTTCGCCTGCTGGGCCGTCTGAAATACCGTACCAGCTATGGACAAAATGTGCTGAATCACTCTATTGAGGTGTCCCTGCTCTCAGGCGTTATCGCAGACGAGCTTGGCGTAGACAACATGCTGGCAAAACGAGCTGGTCTGCTCCACGACATCGGGAAAGCCCTCACTGCAGAAATGGAAGGCTCCCATGTACAGCTGGGTGTGGACATCGCCCGGAAATACAAAGAAAGCAAAGACGTCATTCACGCCATCGAGGCCCACCACGGAGATGTAGAACCGCAAACCCTTGTAGCTATGATTGTCCAGGCTGCAGATGCCATTTCCGCAGCACGGCCCGGCGCACGGCGTGAAAATTTGGAAAACTACATCAAACGGCTTACCAAGCTAGAAGAAATTGCAAAGAGTTTTGACGGCGTGGAGAAATCCTACGCTATCCAAGCTGGCCGCGAAATCCGCATTATGGTAAAGCCTGAGGTAATTTCCGACGACCGGATGCCCTTGGTGGCGCGGGATATTGTCAAAAAAATCGAAGACGAGCTGGAGTATCCGGGACAAATCAAAGTACACATTGTCCGGGAAAGCCGTGCCATCGATTATGCAAAATAAGAGAACAGCCTCCTTTCGGAGGCTGTTTTTTACAAGAAATTTGTAATATGGTTCTGATTTTACAAGTTTCTTGTTGTTTTATAGTTCAAATTACAAGAAACTTGTAATTTGTCAATTTAACAATCCCTCTTGTGGGAAGCTGCGCAGCAAAGCATTAAAATAAAAGGCTCCCTTGTGGGGAGATGCTACGCATCTCCGGGGGCATGACGATACAAGTTTTTTAAGGCTCCCTTGTGGGCGGTTCCTTTGGAACCGCTAGGGTGCTGGCGGCAAAGCCGCCTGAGGGATTGTTTTTCCTTTACAACCCCTCCGCCTCGCTTACAGCGAGCCACCTCCCCTTACACAGGGGAGGCTTATATTAGATTGCCCCCCTTGTGCAAAGGGGGGTGTCGATGCAGTCGACAGGGGGATTGTTCTCTTTTACAACCCCTCCGTCTCGCCCTACGGCGAGCCACCACCCCAGGAGTTGCTATGCAACTCCCACACTGGGGAGGCTTCAAGTGAGATAAGGCCCCCTTGTGTAAAGGGGGCTCCCGCGTTAGCGGGTGGGGGATTGTTCTCTTTTACAACCCCTCCGCCTCGCTTACAGCGAGCCACCTCCCCTTACACAGGGGAGGCTTGGAATAGGTAGGTTCTCTTGTGGGGAGGCGAAAAGACGAAAGGAAAGCTTCCATACCGGGGAGGCTCGGATTTGCGCAAACTCCCTTCCAGGGCGGCTTACAGAGTTTTACAGCCACAAAATTACGTAATACGTAAGAATTATGTTTCAAAAGCATTCCGAATTGCTATGTTTACTAGCTTCCGAATACTCACTCCGTATTTTGCATTTAATTTTTCCAGTCCTATAACGTTGCTTTCCAAAATATAAAATGTATGCGCTTCGTATAAATCTGTTTCTTTTGTTTCATATAATTTTATATTTTCGCTATGAATCAATTCCATAACGCATGCGTTAAAAATATCTGCTATCCCTGCATCGTATATCTCTGTCGCCTGTTTCATTTTTTCGAATAGACTGTCTTCTATATCATAATTACGTTTAATTTTCTTTTCGCGTTTCCAAAAATACTTATCTAGCATAAAAAAATCTCCTTTCTTTACAAATATCATTTGCACTTATTTTAGTGACGATTTTACATTATAGATAGAAGCAAAATTACTTTATTTAATAAGTAATTTTGCTTGACATTTTCATTTGTTTTGTGTATCATATAATCGTTATAGTTCCTATTCAGCAAGCTTAAATTTTTTGTCAAATTATCGTATTTCTTGTTCTAAATTGTTGAATTCCTCTGTATCGAAAAATTCAGCTAACGTAATCTCCAGTCCATCACACAATTTCTTTATTGTAGATATTGTTGGACTTGTCGTTTCATCGTTCAAAATACTTTTCACAGTGGATTGCGACACACCGCATAAATAGCTCAATGCGTTAGGTGTAATTCTCTTTTCCTCACACAATTCCCGAATTCTTCTTTTTGTCGCTTGATTAACGTCCATTTTATTCTCCTATTATTAGTGTTTTTCCACTAAATAGTAGGATTTATTTACGGAAAATGTTAGTGTTAAAACACTAAATTTAACTTTATTTATAAGGAGCTCCATATGCGCTGCAAAAACTTCCGTTGTATTTACAACAAAAACACCCGCTGTACAGCGGGCGAAATTCTCATTGACCAATTTGGAAAATGTGCCGATTGTGTCCATCCAAAAGGAAATCGACAAAAAGCGGCAAAAACTACTTCTATTCAACAAACTTTCTCACTTCCTCCGCCCGATAATACGCAAGAGGAAATGATAGAATCCCTGCTGAAAAGAATCAAAAAACCAAAAAAGTAGCGTCTATCAAACAAAAAAGAAGCTTTGTGTAAAGCTTCTGTCTGTGCGTAGGAGAGTAAATCCTACTTTATGTTAGTATTTTTTCTTTCGGCGTTGACAAATGTGCTTCTGTACGTTACAATACACTTATAACAAAGGAGAACTGACGGTGGAATTTTTAAAAAATGAAAGTGTGTGCTTTACCGGCCACAGACAAATCCTAGATAAACATATGCAAATCCTGCCCCTGCGGCTGGAACGTGCCATTCAGCGTTTGACACAGCTGGGATACTGTCATTTTATTGCCGGCGGCGCAATAGGCTTCGACATGATGGCTGCTGAAGCTGTTGTTTCTGCACGAGAAGAGGACCCAAGAATTACTCTGTTTCTGGCCCTCCCCTGCCGGGACCAAACGGCTCGCTGGAAAAATCCCTCCGATGTGTACCGTTACAACCGGCTGCTGGAAGAAGCAAATGACATTCACTATATCCAGGATACCTACTCCAGCACTTGTATGCATAAGCGCAACCGGTGGATGGTGGACAACAGCGCGGTCTGCGTGGCATATTTGAACGATACAGCGAAGGGTGGCACTGTTTACACAGTGAATTACGCGAAAAGCAAAGACATTCCTGTAGTAAATTTGTCCAACAGCAGCTTTATGGAGGTCCTTGCAGAATAAAAACCGTCCCGGCACATGCCGGGACGGTTTTTACATTCATCAGTATGTGGGGCTATCCAGCCGCCACGCACCGTCTTCATAAATCATCTGCACCTCTACCGTGACGTCCGCCTCCCCGTCCACATAAGACTGGGCTTCTACTACCGCACTATTTCCGCTTTTTCTTAGTACTTCAATGTTTTCTTCTTCCGTATCATAGGTACGCGCATC
>JAGZAC010000108.1 GCA_018370615.1 Clostridiales bacterium | reverse complement strand
TGCTTCAGATGCCTCCTGCACAAGCGGTGTGACATCTGTGAGCAGAGTAACCGTGTCCGAGGCAGTGACGGCGGAGCTTGTAGGGCGTGAAATTTATTACACGACCTCTACAGAAAAGGTATTTGCCACCATTGTGGGCGTAAATACTACCTCCAAATATATTTATCTGGATGCCCCGCTTACAGAGATTACATATACCTCCGGCGACAAGCTTACTTCTGCAGGCTGCGGCAAAGAGGGTGCTGCGGTATTTGCAACCATGTTCTTTGGGGCAAACGCATACGGAACCACAGACATCGGCGGCGGCGGAATTGAGCATATTGTGAAGCAGAAGGGATACGGAAACGATCCTCTGAACCAGCGTTCTTCTGTAGGCTGGAAAGCAACCAAGGCTGCTACAAGGCTTGTGGAGGAATATATGCTGCGGGTGGAATCCGGCTCTTCCTTCAACGGTAGTTCTATCGAAACAAACTAATTTACCATTTTGAAAGATGAGGATGAAGGTATGGCGAAAGCTTTGAAAAGTACTTCTGTAAAAGAAGAAAAAACAAGGACTGTGTTTATTCCCCGGAAAAATAAAAATGATACTGAGCGGTATGTGGCCGTCAACGGGGAAAATATGTTGATTCAAACGGGAAAAAATGTGGAGGTTCCGCTCCGCTTTGCGGAAGTGATTGAAAATTCACTGCGGCAGGATGCGGCGGCAGAAGCATTTATTGAGGCGTACGCCAACGGCTGACGTCCTCATATGATGAAGTGGGCTATGGCGCCGGCCGGTGCCATAGCCCTAAAAGAAAAGAGGGAATTTGTATGACTGTGAACGAAGCAATTGCCCGATGTGACGAAATGACCGGAGACTGCGACGGGAGAGAAGCAAAGCTGCGGTGGCTTTCCGATATTGAGCATATGCTGTATGAGGAGATCATCAGCACCCATGAGGGAGCTCCGGCTCAGCAGGAGTGGACTCCCATTTCTGCGGACGACGGAGAAAGGGAGCTGCTTGCACAGGATCCTTACGGAGAGCTGTACATTTTTTATCTGATGATGCGTCTTCATTTGCTGCTGCAGGATATGAATCAGTACAACAATACGGCGGCTCTGTTCGCTGCGGCATATACTTCCTTTGCCGACTGGTACAATCGCACGCACATGCCCTTGTCCGCAGGCGATATTACCTTTTGATTGGGGTGTGCAGTATGAGAGTAGCAGCACTAAAAGAGAACAAAACCAGCAAGAAAATGGTATCCTCGTTTACCGGTCTGGACAGACGGCCGAACCCCGGCGCCGGTGGATTTGCCGATATGCAGAATATGTCTGGAAAACATTCCCCCAAAATGTCTGTTCGGGACAGGCGCGGAATTATGAATCTTGGGGATGACAACATATATAGCATATCCTCCATGGATTTGTGCTTGAATGACGTTATTTACCAAAATGTATTGCTCGCCTTTTTGGGTACGGCAGTTCAGGCGTATTATTATGATGACAGCGGAGTCTTGAAAAGCCAAAGTGTGCTGGGAAGCGCTGTTTTTGAGAACTACAACACGGAAAAAGAAAGCGTTGTATCCGGTGGTTACACATATTTTTTCCCGGACAAGGTGTATGTAAATACGATGGATCTGACGGATGCCGGCCGGTTGGAAAGAACTGTAAATCTGGAGACGGGTGCGATTTATAGTGTGACGGGAGATGGCTACTTTGAAGTTGTCTTGGAACCTTGTGATTTAGATGGAAATCCTGTGGATGGAGAAGCATCCTATATGCGCCTTATGCGCAAAAAATATTCACTTCAAAACGGTGAAAAGGGAGATTTTATAGGATATATGGCATACGCTGCCGGATTTTCCGATTTAGACACGGTGACCATATCAGGATTTTCTCTGGATGAGTTAAATGGAGATTATTCCATTCAGAAGGTGGATGTGCAGAACACATATATTGTCCTCCCCGGATCCAAGGAAGTAATGCAAACCGGGGGCATCACTGTGACGGTTGCACGGCTTGTGCCGGATATGGATTATGTGGTGGCTGCAGGAAACCGGCTGTGGGGGTGCCGATTCGGTGTGGATGAGGATGGTAATCCTATCAATGAAATTTACGCCAGCGCTTTGGGAGACCCCAAAAACTGGAGCAAGTTTCTTGGGGTATCCACAGACTCCTGGCGGGCCTCTGTAGGTTCCAGCGGTGTGTTTACCGGGGCGATATGTTATGATGGAAAACCGATCTTTTTTAAAGAAAATACGATTATTAAAATATACGGGGATTATCCTGCGGAGTTTACCATGACAGAGCATGCGCTGCGGGGAATTGAAAGCGGCAGTGCTAAAAGTGCAGTTGTTGTAAATGATATATTGTATTATAAATCGCCTAACGGAGTCGTCAAATATGACGGCGGCGTGCCCGTAAATGTAGATACAGCACTGGGAAGCACACAGTGGAGGAACGCTGTGGCAGGAGGAGTCGACGACCGATATTTTATCTCTATGGAGGACGCATCCGGCCGACGCAGCCTGCTGACATATGATACGGTAAAGCGGCAGTGGTACAGAGAGGATGACGTTCCGGTAAAGGCTTTTTGCCGCTGCGGCAACGAACTGTATATGCTGTGTGCAGGTGCGGAAAAGAACGCGTTATATACTGTGTGTGGCTCGTATAACGGACAGGATGGAGAAGATTCCGGAAGCTTGGAAGGCCCGGTATCTTGGTACTGTGAGACGGCGGAGCTGGAATACGATACCCCGGATCATGTATATGTTTCCATGCTGCAGGTGCGTTTGGAGATTCCCTTTGGAAGTCGCGTGCAAATTGATGTAGAGTACGACAGTGACGGTGTATGGCATCGACAGAAGGTAATCGAAGGGAAGAAAAAACGTGCGGTGGAAATTCCTCTGCGTCCCCACAGGTGTGATCATTTTCGTATCCGCATATCCGGAACGGGAGATGCGTCGCTTTGTTCTATTACTAAGTTGACAGAAGAGTGCAGCGGCAAAGAATGAAGGCTGTAAAGTGGAGAGGAGGCGTGAAACAGAGCTTTCACGCTAAGGTACGGTTATTATGAAATTTTACATTGACCCGCCTCCCATTGCGGATGAGGGGCAGAATAATACAGCACAACTTACCAGCTGGCTGTACGGACTTGCCGATACTCTGAATGTGGTTCTGGCAAACCTGGGATATGAAAATTTTAACCGGGAAGTTCGTGCGCAGCTGGAAGAAAGGAGCAAACAGTGACATATACGATAAAAAGAGGAGATACCCTGACTTCCATTGCAAAAAAATACAATACAACAGTAGATGCGCTGGCCAGTGCTAACAATATAGCAAATAAAAATCTGATCTATGCTGGAAACACGCTGGAAATCCCCGATGGGGATAGTGGAAGCATTTCCGGATCTTCAAATGTGTGGGGTCCTATTTCCGGGGGCTCCTCCGGAAGCAGAAACACTTCTTCTGGTAGCGGCTATCAGCAAAGCAGTAGTGTACGGGATGCTCAGTCTGATTTGGAGGATTGGGAGAACAGGAGGCCTGCCGCCTACGACAGTGCTTACAGCGATCAGTTGGATGCGCTGATCAGTGCGGCAACGGGCAGAGAATTCTCCTACGATGCTCGTCAGGACCCTTTATATAGAAGCTATAGAGATGCGTACACCCAGGGCGGACGGCTTGCTATGCTGGATGCTATGGGAAAAGCGGCGTCTCTCACCGGGGGGCTGGGAAACTCATATGCTCAGTCTGTAGGCCAGCAGGCGTATGGCGCGTATATGCAGGATTTAGCTCAGGTGATTCCGGAGTTATACGAAGCGGCATACGGCAGATTTATCGATGAAGGGGATCAACTGCAGGATCAGATTGAGTTGTTGTCTTCTTTGGATGATGCCCAGTGGGATCGGTATAACGATATGCTTGAAAATTATTTGGACGAAGGAAGTTTTCTTTTGGATAAATATGAGACACTGTCTGATGCGGACTACGAGAAGTTTTTGGACTACATGGAACTTCTTCGGGCATCTGTATAAAACGATGGAAACGGCGCAGAGAAATCTGCGCCGTTTTTTAATATGACGTGCATATGTCATATTTATATGCTATACTATAGAAAAGGCGGTGAAGAAATGCAGGCAACCCGGTTGTTTCAGATTATTTATATTTTGCTGCAAAAAGGCAGCGTCACGGCAGGGGAATTGGCACGGCATTTTGAAGTATCCAGACGAACGATTTATCGGGATATCGACACCCTGTCTCTCGCCGGCATACCCGTATATACCAGCAAGGGAAGGGAGGCGGAATTTGTCTTTTGCCAGGGTTTGTCCTGGACAAATCCCTGCTCAGTGATACAGAGCAGGATGATATACTTGCTGCGCTACAGGGATTTACCGCTGTTGGATCTGGTGACAGTGCCTCTGTACTAAACAAGCTCAATGTCTTTTTCGGAAAAAACGCTGTACCTTGGCTGAAAGTGGATTTTTCTGATTGGGGAGATTCCAACAGGGATCTTTTTGATACATTGAAATCGGCCATTTTGCACAGGCGCGTTGTTATGTTTGATTATTACAGCGCACAGGGACATAATGTGAACATTGAAAATATTTATTCATCAGGATTTGCGGAGGAATTGATTTATGGAATTATGGGATGCTTACGATGAAGGTTTAAACAAAATCGACGGTATGACTTTAATACGTGGAGAGCGTATTCCTGAGGGCGTTTTTCATTTGGCTTGCGAAATTATCGTTCGGCATGCAGATGGAAGTTATTTGTTGATGCAAAGAGATCAACGCAAGCCTTTTGGCGGTACGTGGGAAGCTACAGCGGGAGGCTCGGCCCTACAGAATGAAACGCCTTTGGAATGTGCGCGAAGAGAGCTTCGAGAGGAAACTGGGATCGGTGGGGAAGATTTGGTCGAGGTCGGTCGAGTTACTACAAATGATACGGTTTATGTAGAGTTTTTGTGTGTAACGAATTGTGATAAAGACGCTATTACCTTGCAGGCCGGTGAAACGATTGCGTACAAGTGGGTAAGCAGAAATGAGTTGGTAGCCATGGAAAGAAACATATTGATAACGAAACGCATACAAAAATTTATAAAAGATTTATGTGAATGAATATGAAATATACTATCGTTGATTATTTTGGATATGATTTATCTCCGCAAGAAAGAATGAAAACGATAAAGCAAGCGGGTTTTGATGGTGTAATTTTATTGTGGGCTGATTATTTTGATGCCGATTATAAAGACTTTCCCCAATATGCCCAAAATGCGGGGTTATATGTGGAGAATGCGCATGCTCCATATATGCAGGCAAATACCATATGGGAGGATACAATCACAGGACAAGAATACACAAATCATATTATCCGTTGCATAGAAGATTGCTCTGTATATTACATACCCACTCTTGTGATGCATCCAATAAACGGAATAACGCCTTTGCCTAAGAACGATATTGGTATAAACCGTTTCAAAAAAATTATTGAAGTTGCTGAAAAGTATAGTGTTAACATCGCTATTGAAAATCAAGGTAATCCAGAATATATTGATTATGTATTTAGAAATATTCCATCCAATAGATTAAAATTTTGCTTTGACAGCGGTCACGAAAATTTTTATTCTCCACATCTTGATTTGCTGAATTTATATGGAGATAAACTTATTGCGCTACATTTACACGACAACAATGGACAAGAAGATGCTCATGCACTGCCTTTTACAGGCAATGTCGATTGGAACGGAATAGCAAGCAAATTAGAAAAGATAAATTATACAGGTGCTATTGCATTAGAAACTTTGAATAAAGGTTTTGAACACATAGAAAATCCTGTAGAATTTTTGCAAATAGCGCTTGACAGAGCAAAAAAGGTTTTGTAAAAGAAAGCAGGGCAAATCGCCCTGCTTTTTCCTTATGAAGTGCTGTCATTTTTTATTTTACGAATGCTTTTTGAAACAGTGTCTGCATACGCTCCCGCTGACCGGATAGATGCAGATAGGCAAATACGCATTCCAGCCCTGTGGCCCGGCTGTATTGGGCTCTGGTGGCGCTTTTCGGCGCTGTATGAGTGCTGTTTCTTCCTCGCTTGTAAATAGACAGCTCCTCTTCTGTGAGATCTTGCAGAAT
>JAGZAC010000107.1 GCA_018370615.1 Clostridiales bacterium | reverse complement strand
GGATCTCGATCATAATGCCGACCTTGACTGGCGCGACACAAACACCCTCGGCCAGCAGTTCTTCCCGCGCCTGCGCGAGCATGGCCTTGGCCTCCCGCAACTCCTCAAGCGAGGAGATCATTGGGAACATAATGTGCAGATTGCCATAGACCGACGCACGCAGCAGCGCCCTAAGCTGGACGCGGAAGAGATCCTTTCTCTGCAAGCACAGCCGGATCGCGCGGAAGCCGAGGAACGGATTGTCCTCTTTCGGCAACGCTAGCGCGGGCAAGTCCTTATCGCCGCCGATGTCCAGCGTGTCCCCAGTTTTTACCACATGAAAATTCCAGCCCCGTTTGCCGTATTGTCCTTCCAGGCTCTTTACCGCATTTGCAGTACAGTAGATAGGAGTGTCCGGAATTTCTTCCATCAGCGTAGTCAACGCGCCGGAGTGATCCACCTCTCCGTGATTTGCAATGATATAGTCGATTTTTTTCAGATCGATTTCCTTCTTCAGATTTTCCACAAATTCAAACCGATGGGGTGCCCATACGGTGTCGATCAATACCGTTTTTTCTTCCTGTATCAGGTAGGCATTCTGACTGGAGCCATTGGCAATAGTATAATCTTCCCCATGGAATTTTTGAAGCTCCCAGTCGATATACCCCACCCAGCTTACATTGTTTTTGATGTGTCTTTTCATTGCGTCTTTCCTTTCTGTTGCATTTCTATATGTTTTTTAAATGGCCTACTCTATAATGTTCCCATCCAGGGAAATCGTAACCACCTGCCAGGGAATAAACTTCCCGCTGGCCTGCAGGGCATCCCTCGCAGCCGCCTCCAGACCGCCGCAGCAAGGCACCTCCATTTTTACAATGGTTACGCTTTGTATGTTGTTGCTCCGAATGATTTCTGTCAGCTTTTCCCTGTAGTCCACAGCGTCCAGCTTAGGACACCCTATCAATGTAATTTTTCCCTTCATAAAGTCCGCATGCATGCCTGCATATGCAAACGCCGTACAGTCTGCGGCAATCAGCAGCTTTGCCCCGTCAAAATATGGCGCATTCACCGGCACAAGACGAATCTGCACAGGCCATTGGGCAAGCCTGGATTTGCCAGATCCTGAGGATGCAGCGGTGTTGTCCTCCTGCTTTCTTTCAAACTGCCGCAGCTGGTGGCCGGGGCAGCCACCTGCCGAAGCCTTCCTCTTTTTATTTTCCAGCACGGCCGCTTCGTCATACGCTGCCGCTTCCCGCTCTACAAAGGTGATCGCTCCCGTGGAACATGCCGGCAGACAGTCGCCCAAACCATCGCAGTAGTCGTCCCGCAGCAGCTTTGCCTTTCCCTCCACCATACCGATGGCACCCTCGTGGCAGGCATCGGCACATGCGCCGCAGCCGTTGCACTTTTCTTCATCTATTTGAATAATCTTCCGAATCATATGCTAAACCTCTTTTCCCTACTTGATAAACAAATTATAGTACAATCAAGAAAAGCATTCGGTGGTTATAGCAACGAAATTTGAGGTTTTTTATGAACGTTTTGCAAATACCTTTATTTTCCGGCATATCTGAAAATGAATTTTCCCAAATGCAGGCATGCCGCTGTATGCGCCGGAAAATATTTCAAAAGGGCGAATATATACTACACACCGGAGACCCCGCCTATGAAATCGGCGTTGTTCTCTCAGGCAGCGTGCTGATTGAAAATATAGACCTGTGGGGCAACAAAAGCATTCTGGGCAGTCTCGGTGCCGGCAAAATTTTTGCCGAAACCTACGCCCTATGTCGGGAATCTATGCTGGTAGACGTAGTGGCCGCCGAGCAGGCAGAAATCTTGTTTTTAAATCTGCAGCTTTTGCAAAATCCGGAGAACTACCATACCTCCTGGTATATTACACTGCTGCACAATCTGCTGCGCATGTCCGCCCGCAACAATCTGACGCTTTCCGGCCGGATTTTTTGCACCACAGCAAAAAGTGTACGTAGACGGGTGCTGGCCTACTTATCTGCGCAGGCGGTTCAGCAGGACACTATGGAAATTACAATCCCCTTCAACCGGCAGCAGATGGCAGATTATTTGAATTTGGACCGCAGCGCACTGTCAAAGGAGCTTTGCCGCATGCGGGAGGAAGGGCTGCTTTTATTTCATAAAAATCACTTTGCCTTATTACAAATGGAAGAATAATCTGCGGCTCCCCTGGGAATCTGTGAGTTTTCAGGGGAGTTATTTTCTTTATTTGCAGGCACATACCGGATATATTCCACATTTTCCCCCTCTACCGCCGTTTTACACATGTAGTCATACACCTGTTCCCGCAGAGAAATTTTCCGTTCTCGGAGAGATGCTGCAGCATCTGCATATATGGGGTCACTGAGATGCACCGTCATCCCCGGCCGTTTGCACAGTCGAAACAGTCCTCGCCGCCGGCGGTATTTCACCACTGCCGCAATCACAGGAGCGTTCAGCCCGGCCGGATACGTAAAAGAGACCGGCCCAAAGGGACGGATTCCTGTATAATAGGGCCAGATGTGGGCTTCCGGAAATACAGCGATACAGCCGCCGGCTTTATACCTTTTCTCAATTACCTTCCTGAGAGTGGGCAGCGCAGAAGTTTTTGTGGGAATCGGCAAACATCCCAGCAGCATCACCAGGCGCTGCAGCCCCGGAATGGAAACTGCATCCGCACCGGCAACCGTATATACCCGTTTTGGATACATCGCAAGAGGTGGTACAAATACGTCCAGTATGTGGGTGTGGTTGCAATAGAGAAAACATCCGCCAGGCGGCAGTTTTTTCAGCACCTTGCGGTTTTCAAAACGCAAGCCCAAATACAGTTTGCTAATGATAAAAATAAGAGGAATCGCAACAACATAATACAAAAGCCAGCTGCACACTCGCCAGACACATGACGTGCGCACATAGGGGAAGTCCCCGCTCACTTCTTTTCGCTGGATATGGATGCCTGCAAAATCGTCCCGGAGCAGATCCTCATACACAATGGTCCTATGCTTCTTTTTTCGTGGCATCGGCAAGCATTCCCTCCAACTGATCCATACATTGGTCAAAAGCAAACGTCTCTGCATATCCCAGATACTGCTCGCTGCATCTTGCACGCTCCTCGGGATGCTCGATCCAATAATCAATACGCTCTGCAAGACTTTCCGAATCGTTTACCTGAAATAGATTTTCCGGCGTCAGTGCAAAATGGCGGGTGGCGCTTCTGGGTGAATCTGCAATCACGGGCACCTTTCCGCAGGCGATGGCCTCCAGACATGCAATGGCTTCTATCTCGATTTCCGCCGGATGTACATACAAATCTGAATAATTGATCACATCTACCAGATCCTGCCGGGAGTAAAACTGCATCACCGGCATCGCAATCCCAAGATGACGGGCCCGGGCTTCCAGATTCTTTTTCTGGGGACCGGTACCCGCAAAAATCAGCTGAATCTCCTCTTTATGCCGGGAAAGGGCTACAGCGTCCAGCAGCACCTTATGCGACTTTTCCCGACTGTAGCGCCCGGTAAATAGGATGATGAATTTGTCCCGAAAGGCCTCCGGCTTGGGCACATCCTTTTTGACAAAGGAAGCATCTACTCCATTGGAAATAATATAGTGGTTGGTAGGACCCGCCGCCTTCTCAAAAACATCGCAGATAAAGCGCGTAGGATAATGGACACAGTCGCAGCGTCCGTACAGCGTTTGATAAAATACCCTATATACAAAACGGTTGAACCGGCCTGAATTCATAAGGAACAAATGATTAGACAAATTCTCCGCCTGACAGTGGAATCCGGCTGTAACGGGAATTCCTTTGGCCCAGGCAATCTTTGCAGCAGAAACGCCCAACATAAAGGGAATCATAATATGCACTACATCGGCACCCTCAATGGCCTCTTCCATAATGCGGCGCACCGGCCGCGCCAGAGCCACACCGTTTTTTGCCACATATCCGTTGAAGGGGCCAAAGTTGATGGAAGGAACGATATAGTATCCTTCCTCTCCTGCGTGTTTTGTGCCGGTACACAGGGCCCGTACAGTATGCCCCTTTGCCCGAAGACTGCGAATCAGATTCATTGCGGCAATTGTCGTTCCGTTGTTTTCTTCGCCAAGCATATCGCAAACAACTGTTACATTCACACAAATCACCTCAGCTTTTGAAAGTCAGCGCATCACTTTTGCACGCAAAATTGCTGCTGCCCGCGCCGGATCAGTGACACCGGCAACCGCCTGCTCCATAGGACACGGTCCGTCGCCTTTTCGATTGATAATCTGCTCCGTCAGGGTCCTATAGGAATATACTATGCCCGCCCCTTCCAAAATAGGCACGGCACCCTTGCTCATTACTTCTCCGTACACCGCCCGCGCGCCGCCGTATACCGCCAGAAGGGCAGCGGCACGACCTATAATCCGGTCCGCGATGACTGCTTCGCGCAAAGCGCCGTCATCCTCTGAAAGCCACAAAAGCAGGGGACGAATCCCCTTCTCTCTGGAAACCTGCGCGTCCATACCCGGCCGCACCAAGACACAGGTAGCGTCTCCCACAAGTCTGTCTATAGCATCCGCCAGGATGCTTTCTATCTTCTCCATACTTTAACTTCCTATACATTTCCCACGTCCAGGGGAATTTCTTCAAACTGGCGCACCGCCACCGTATACAAGCTGTCCCATGCCTCCTGCAGCAAGGCTTCCCGGTCCAGCCGCTGCTCCTGCTGGAGCACCTTGGAAAGTTGGGGCCGAGTCTTTGGATGCCGGGGAGTGAAAACGGTACAGCAATCCTCGTACGGCAAAATCGACGTTTCAAAAGTGCCGATCTGGCGGGAACGCTCCACGATTTCTTCTTTATCTAACCCAATGCAGGGACGCAGTACGGGATATTTCGCCGCCTGGTCAGTGACGCATATGGCAGACATGGTCTGACTGGCCACCTGTCCCAGACTCTCTCCTGTAATCAAGGCCGTACAGTCCTTTTCCTCAGCCACCCGGTTTGCCAGCTCCATCATAAACCGGCGCAGCAGCAGAGTGAAGTACTCTTCCTCACATTCGTCCCGCAGTACCTCTTGAATATGGGTCAGAGAAATGATATGCACCCGTATCTCCCGACAGTATTCACAGAGCTCGTGGGCCAGCTCCAGCACCTTCTGCCGGGCCTGTTCACTGGTATAGGGATAGCTTTCAAAATGAAGCGCATCTATGAAGAGGCCCCGCTTTGCCATCATATACCCGGCCACCGGACTGTCGATCCCGCCGGACAAAAGGAGCAGTCCTTTGCCGCCAGACCCCAGCGGGATTCCGCCGGCGCCCCTTTCCTGTCCCGCATGGATATACGCCATTCTGTCCCGAACCTCTACCCGAACAGTAATGTCAGGATGGGACAGATCCACTTTCAAATGAGGAAGCGTCTCCAAAATTACGCCGCCTACTTCGGCGGCAATGGCAGGGCTTTTCAGAGGAAACATCTTGTCGCTGCGCTTTGCTTCACATCGGAACGTCCAATATCCCTGCAGTCTCTGTGGAAGATACTCTCTGGCTGCTGCAAAAATTGCCTCCATATCCTTTTCACAAGCAGCGGCTCTGGTTACAGAAGCAAAACCAAAGACTTTTTTTGCCTGCTCGTACATTTCATCTACGTCTTCCTTCTCAGTCTCGGGCTCTATGTACACGGTGGACTGGGCCCAGCGGATCTGAAACCTTCCCACATGGGCCGCCCGGCGGCGCAGCTCCCGAATCAGCTGACTCTCAAACCGGGAGCGGTTTGCCCCTTTTAAAATAATTTCCCCATATTTACAAAGAATGACTTCTTTCATTTTTCTGTACCTTTCCATACTGTTTCACTGGGGAGGATGCAATACATAGCCCTTTCCCCGCACCGACGTCAGCACGCCAGCACCGGCAATAGACTCCAGCTTTTTTCGCAGATATGCGATGTATACCTGACAAGCATTGTTGTTTCCAGCATCCCAAAGGAGCTCGGTCAACGCATCTTTTGCAACTATTTCACCCATACGCCCGTACAGAATTTGAAATAGCGCGTACTCCTTCTCCGTAAGCGTGACCGTCTGTCCCCTACATGTGACAGTTCTATGCCGATCGTCACACTGATAGTCCTCTGCACCGGTGTATCCGTCCATAGAATATTGCATCCGGACAGTTTGCAAAAACTCCTCCAAATCCAGAGGCCTGGGCAGCGTGACAACCTGTTCCCGGTCCGATGGGAC
>JAGZAC010000106.1 GCA_018370615.1 Clostridiales bacterium | reverse complement strand
AGCATACATATCCCTGGCACTGTGCCCGGTGGAAAGAATCACTGGGCCGCAAGAAATTTTCTCTCCATTGGCAATGACCCAACCGTCTCCCACCGCCTCTGCCATGGTGCAGTACCGAATTTCTCCTCCCAGGCGGCGGATCTCCCTGTCAGCGTTTTCCACCACATCCCGCAGAATATCCGTCCCGATATGGGGTTTTGCACGCCATAGAATATCCTCCGGCGCACCCAATGCATGAAGGGTCTCTAAAATAAATCCGCACTTGCTGTCACCGATTCTGGTGGTAAGCTTTCCGTCGGAAAAGGTCCCTGCCCCACCGGCGCCATATTGGATATTGCTTTGCAGGTCCAACTGTCCAGTCGCCATAAAGGTCTCCACCGCAGCCGCACGCTGTCTCACAGACCCGCCGCGCTCCAGCACCAAAGGCGGAAGGCCTGCGCTGGCTAACAGCAGCGCACAAAAGATGCCTGCGGGTCCAAATCCCACAACCACAGGACGTCCGCACAGCTTTTCTTTCCCCATCGGAATAACGAGGGATTCTTCCCGACAGACTTTTATATTTTGCAGGGAAGGAAATCGGCAGGCATCCTCTTCGGATTGGGCTATAACAGAGCAAACAAAAGAAATATTTCTCTGATGTCTTGCATCCACAGATTTCCGACGTATGCGAAGCGACTGCGGAAGAAAAGAAATCTTCTCCTGCAAAAGTCTTTTTCTGGCAATATCCAAAATTTCTCCATCCTCTGCAGTCACCGGTACCCGTATATTTTCTATGATGATCTTGCTCTTCACTGGATGGCCACCTGTATATTATATTCACCAAGCTCATACACCGTACCGGATGGGTCGTCTATTGTAACTACCCCTTCCGCATATACAAGTCCCATATTGCCGTGCGTATATCCGGTCAAGTCTGCAGATACGACAATGTCGTCTGCACTCAGCGCATTTACAGCATCCTGGTCTCCTCGTACCGTAACTGAAACAGCAGATGTAAGCACCTCATACTCCAGCCCGCTGTCCACAGAAACATCTATATTCCTCACATTGAAGGTTTTTGTAATTGTTCCTACATGACGGACAGCAACCGTCGCTGTTGCAGAATCCTCCACCAAGGTGACTGTGTCCGGAACATTTATTTGTACAATCAAACTGGAGTCTCCTGTAATCGCTTTCTCATCCAAGGTAGTAACTACCAGCTCCTCCATTTCCGCCAAAACGGCAGGATCCCCCCGTACGGTCACCTCTTCTGGCTCAATCGTAATGCGTGTGTTTTCCTCTGTGTAATATCCATATTTTGTGGCAGCCGTAAGCTTTAATTCCTTATAACAATACACTGGGATATTTACTCTCACTTCCGTTTGGGAAAGCCGTATATAAGGGTTGGTAATTACATCACCGGACAGACTGATCAGCTCCAGTGTACCTACCATGGAAACAGAAGACTCAATACTTCCCGCTTCCAGACTTACTTGAGCATAATCTATATCATCCAAAATTGCTTTTGGGCCGCTAACAGTGATGGTATCTGTGTCTGCCACCAGGTCCCCCAACTCATAGCTTTCCGGAATTGTTATGGAAGATATGCGCGCCCTTACCTCCACTACTGCGGAAGAACGCTCGTCAATATACAGGGAAACTTCTGACATTGAGGATTCAGTCATTGTAAGTCCCGAGGGAAGGTCAAAAAACAACGCCACCTCATGACTGCCCGCCTGGGTGATTCCCGAAACATCTGCCGTCACATTGATGTCTGCAATCGTATACCGCCCAATAATGCTCCTAGAGCCCTTCACCTTCAAATCCACCACAGCATCAAATCCGCCGAAAACAGATAGATTGTGCTCATTTTCCAACGTAGACACGCCCACCAAATTTACCGGCACGTCCAAAAATTCCGATTCATAATCGGGGCTGTCCACTTCCATCACATACAGCCAGATAATAAAGGCACAGACTACGCAGAGAAGCATCGTACCGATATGCCATTTTTTCTTTTTGTGCGCGGCAGTTTTTTTGCTTGTCACTGCTTGTCACTCCCCTCTGCATTTGACTGCATATTTCTTCCCTTGCGTATAAAGCGAAAAATTTTCCTGCCGTCCCCCGCCTTGGGAATGGGCTCTATCAGTTCGGTAAGCCGGCTTCGCAAAGTATCCGCATTATACCCCCGGGATAAATGACCGTCCACAGCTAAAGAAATGATACCTGTTTCTTCGGAAACTACCACAACGACCGCATCACTGTCCTCGCTGAGTCCAATGGCAGCACGGTGGCGAGTTCCAAGATCCCGGTTTAAATCTGACTGATGGGTCAGGGGCAAAAGACATCCCGCCGCATAGATCCTGCCATCCCGCAGCAAAACTGCACCGTCGTGCAGCGGTGCCTTGTTGAAAAAGATATTCCGCAAAAGATATGCACTGATCTGTGCGTCGGAAATTGTTCCCGTGGCGGCAATCTCTCCCAGACGTGTTCCCCGTTCAAATACAATCAGCGCACCGGTCTTTTCCGCCGCCATTTGAGAAGCAGCCGAAGATACCTCCCGTATTGCCAGCATCCAGGCAGAGCTGCCTTTGGAATCACTGACATTCTTCAGCCCTTTCAGGGAGCTTCCTCCCAGCTTTTCCAAAGCGCTGCGCAGCTCCGGCTGAAAGAGCACGATCAGAGCAATGACGCCTACCTGGAAAAGATTCTGGAAAATATACTTCAGTGCATGCATTCCCAAAAGGTCACTGAGCACCAAAAACACCGCAAAGAAAATGATTCCGACAGCCAGCTTTCCCGCCCGGCGTTCCCGCACAAAACGAAATGCATAGTACAAAATGACCGCAACAAAAAATATGTCGATAAAATCCACAATGGTTATGGACCGCAATGTCTGTAATATCCCGCTGAAAAAATCAGCAAACCACTCTGTAATTTTCATGCTGTCACCCTGTCCTTATTTTGACGGAAGTTGAAAATACTGCCATGCACAGCAGTCTTTGTTATCAGTATATCATAAAAAGAGCCCTATTTCAAACATTTATCAAATTATTTACATAAATCATATATCCCGTTATTAAAAAATTGGATAGATTTATTATTGAATATGTCTTTTTTTCTGACGAAAAATGTGATATACTTGTAAAGTACATATTTCAGAAGGAGGTATCCATGGAATTCGGCAGAAATAAAATCACCATCGTCTGCGGACATTACGGAAGCGGCAAAACCAATGTAGCTGTCAATCTTGCCCTTCAGTATAAGCGTATGCGCCCCGAAACAGATGTTGCGCTGGCGGACGTGGACATTGTAAATCCTTATTTTCGGGCAGCCGATGCGAGAGAAGAACTGACCTCTGCCGGTGTGCGTCCGATTATTCCCGCGTTTGCCAATTCCAATGTGGATATTCCAAGCCTGCCGCCGGAGCTGTATTCCCTGTTTCGGGAGGATACAAATACTGTATCCTTTATCGACGTAGGCGGCGATGACGGTGCTGTGGCTCTGGGGATGTACGCAGAGCAAATTCAAGCGGTGGGCTATGACATGCTGTATGTGGTAAGCTGCTACCGCCCTCTGACAGAAAAACCTGAAGAAGCAGCAGATCTGATGCGTATTATCGAAGACGCCTCTCACCTGCGGTGTACCGGCATCGTAAACAACAGCTCCATCGGCGCCGAAACAACGGAAGAAGAAATCCGCGCATCTCTTCCCTATGCCCACGCTTGCGCGGCGGCCTGCGGCATACCGCTGTGCTTCACCTCATATTATGAGGCGCTGCTGCCCGGGCTGAAGATACCGGGAGAGATACTCTTTCCCATGAAAAATGTTACAAAGCAGATGTTTTAGCATCGTTTGTATAAATCCGAAACGGAGGGTTTCCATATGAATAAAGTTACATTCAAAACGGACGTATGCAAAGGCTGCGGACTATGCGTAACAGCATGTCCTAAGAAAATTGTAGCCCTTGCCACCGATGTGCTGAACCAAAAAGGCTATCACCCTGCGATCATTATTGATCAGGAAAAATGTATTGCCTGTGCCATGTGCGCATTGATGTGTCCGGACTGTGTCATAACGGTAGAAAAAGACGCGTAATTCCTAAAGTCTAGACTGAAGAAAGGATATGATTGACATGTCAGAAAAAGTACTTATGAAAGGAAACGAAGCAATTGCCGAGGCCGCAATTCGGTGCGGATGTCGGTACTTCTTCGGCTATCCCATTACCCCGCAAACAGAACTTTCTGAATATTTTGCAAAAAAAATGCCGAAGGTCGGCGGGCTCTGCCTTCAGGCGGAAAGCGAAGTGGCGGCAATTAATATGACCATGGGTGCTGCTGCATCCGGCACCCGCGTAATTACCTCTTCCTCTTCTCCCGGAATTTCCCTGAAAAGTGAAGGAATCAGTTACATAGCCGGATGTGATTTGCCCTGTGTCATTGTCAACGTGCAGAGAGGCGGCCCGGGTCTGGGCGGCATTCAGCCCTCCCAGGCGGACTATTATCAGGCAACCCGTGGGGTAGGTCATGGAGATCTTCGCCTGTTGGTGCTCGCCCCCTCTTCCGTTCAGGAAATGGCACAGCTTACCATCGAAGCCTTTGACCTGGCCGATATATACAGAATGCCTGCTATGATTCTGGCGGATGGTGCGCTGGGACAGATGATGGAGCCTGTGGACTTTGGCGCTATTCCCCAGCGTGAGCTGCCTCCAAAGGATTGGGCAGCCTGCGGGCATGAGAACAAGCGGAAAAAGAATATTGTAAACTCCCTGTACATCGAGCCTCAGGAGTTGGAGAATATTGTAGATCAGCGGTATGAACGGTATGCAAAAGTTGAGGAGGCTGAAACCCGCTGTGAGGAATACCTCACCGAGGATGCCGATATCGTCCTGGTCGCCTTTGGTATCACTGCCCGTGTCTGTAAAACGGCCATAAACGCCGCCAGAGCAGAAGGTATGAAAGTAGGGATGATCCGTCCCATCACTCTCTGGCCCTTCCCGAAAAAGGCCATCCATGCCGCAGCCTGTAAGGCAAAAGCAATGCTGAGTGTGGAAATGTCCAAAGGTCAGATGGTAGACGATGTGCGCCTGGCCGTAAACGGCAAATGTCCCGTGGAGTTTTATGGCCGCACCGGCGGTATGATTCCCACGCCGGATGCCGTTCTAGAAAAAATCCGCGCCATGCAGGCACAGCTGTAAAGGAGGAGTCCGCGTGAAAAATGGAGACACTTCTGCTCCAAATCCACTTTTTTCACGCACATTTGTTCTGACAGAGCAAATGCTAGGAAAGGTTGATGATTGAAAATGAAAACAGTATTTGAAAGACCTGCGGCTCTCTCGAATGTGCCGCTGCACTACTGCCCCGGCTGCACGCACGGAATTATCCACCGGCTTGTGGCTGAGGCGATAGACGAACTGGGCATCGTCGGCCAAACAGTCGGCGTAGCCAGCGTTGGATGTTCCGTATTTGCTTATAATTACTTTGAGTGCGATATGGTGCAGGCCGCCCATGGCCGCGCGCCCGCTGTCGCAACCGGAATCAAGCGCACCCACCCGGACAGGTTCGTATTTACATATCAGGGCGACGGTGACCTTGCCGCCATCGGTACCGCAGAAACAGTACATTCTGCGACCAGAGGCGAAAATATCACCATCATCTTTGTCAACAACGCTATTTACGGTATGACCGGCGGCCAGATGGCCCCCACCACCCTGCCCGGTCAGGTGACCACCACCTCCCCCTACGGCAGAGACCGTTCCATTCAGGGAAATCCGATTCGCATGTGCGAAATGCTGTCCACCTTGGATGGTGTGGCCCTTGCCGCACGAGTTTCTGTAGACTCTCCAAAGAATGTTATGCAGGCAAAAAAGATGATTTTGAAAGCATTTAAAAATCAAGAGGAGAAAAAAGGGCTTTCCATTGTAGAAGTTCTCTCCACATGCCCCACCAACTGGGGACTTTCTCCGGAAAAGGCTTTGGAATGGCTTCGCAGCGACATGATTCCTTACTATCCGCTGGGCGTGTACAAGGATGTTGATACCATCGAAGGAGGTGCTGCAAAATGACAACAGAAATGCTCTTTGCAGGCTTTGGCGGCCAGGGAATTCTTTTCTCCGGTCCCTTTGTGGAAACCTTTATTACAGTATGGCTGACAATTGAAGCTGCTATGGCACTGGGATTTGTGATTTCTTCTCTTGCAAAGAGCGGAGATAAGGCCATGACGCTGGCGCCGTTTGTGCTG
>JAGZAC010000105.1 GCA_018370615.1 Clostridiales bacterium | reverse complement strand
AACGAAGTTGACAGGGGGATTGTTCTGCATTATATCATTATACAATCCCTCCGTCTCGCCTTCGGCGAGCCACCTCCCTTTGCACAAGGGAGGCTTGTATTTTCTGAGATTTTGCCATACGCTCTGGGAGACTTATTAAAATAAACAAAAGATGACTTTTGTTGGGAATCTACAAGAAGAGCACATTCCCAAACGAAAACTTTTCCAAATCTTTAGGAAAAACAATGTAGAAAATCATTGACATTCCGAAAAATATCTGTATAATATTTCTTGTTGAAAATTTCATATGCACGATTTTTGCATCTGTGCTAACAACGCCGTCAAGGGCAAAGTATTGACGGCGCTCCTCAAATGTCTGAGCAAACGCGGTAGTCCGCGTTCAGATGTTCACAAAGGCAGTTTTGAACAAAAACCGTTGGCATGAGCCACTCCTGTGGCTTTGGGTATGGGAGACTGTACCGGATGCCTTGAGAAACCGTATGCTGCAGCCGTCTGCTTCCCAGACGGATTGTAACACACTCTTTGCGGGGGCTGCGGTTAGGCTTTTGTGAGTTCGCGCAGAGCTGTAATACGGCTTACGCGGTCTTGGCCGCAAAGGGGGATGCAAAATGAACCAAAATCAGAAGCTTATTGAGCTGTGCGATGTGTCCGTATCTTTTGACGATCAAAAGGTGTTGGACGCACTGTCCCTTTCCATATGTGACGGGGAGTTTGTAACATTGCTGGGGCCGTCCGGCTGCGGCAAAACCACAACCCTCCGCATCATTGCGGGCTTTATTGAGCCCGATGAAGGGGATGTTTTTTTTGGCTCGGAGCGTATCAATGGTGTTCCGCCTCACAAACGTCAGGTGAACACCATTTTTCAGCGTTATGCGCTTTTTCCACACTACAATGTATTTGAAAATGTGGCGTACGGTCTGCGGGTGAGGGGGGTTCCAAAGGATGAAATCAAGGAACGGGTGCATGAAATGCTGCGCCTGGTCAACCTGGAGGGGCTGGAGCATCGCAAGATTACCAAGCTTTCCGGAGGACAGCAGCAGCGGGTGGCGGTGGCACGTGCGGTAATCAACCGGCCGAAGGTGCTTCTGTTGGATGAGCCTCTTGCTGCGCTGGATTTGAAGCTGCGCAAGGACATGCAGCGGGAATTGAAAAATATTCAAAAGCAGCTGGGAATTACGTTTATATTTGTCACCCATGACCAGGAAGAGGCGCTTTCCATGTCCGACACGGTAGTTGTCATGGACAATGGACGCATTCAGCAGGTGGGAACACCTACAGATATATACAATGAACCGGTCAATGCTTTTGTGGCGGATTTTATCGGAGAATCCAACATCTTGGACGGCACTATGCCTGCCGATTACAAGGCGACTTTTGCCGGGCACACCTTCGATTGCTTGGACGCAGGTTTTGCTCCTGGAGAGGCGGTGGATGTGGTAATCCGTCCGGAGGATGTGGATATTGTACCGCCGGAGAAGGGGATGCTCACGGGTACTGTGACATCCGTTACCTTCCTTGGAGTGCACTATGAAATCATCGTAGATATCCGGGGATTTAAGTGGATGATTCAGACCACGGATTACTGCGGTGAAGGGGAGACGGTAGGGCTTTCCATAGAACCGGACGCTATTCATATAATGAAAAAGTCGGAATATTCTGGCCGATATGGAGACTACAGCACCTTTTCCGATGAGATGGACGAAATCAATCAGATTCCGGAGGAAGTGGAAGATGACTGATGCGAAGCTGCGAGGCGTACGGGAACGCAAAAACAGAACCAGGAAAAAGGGGGTCTCTCTTCTCCTCAATTTCCCATATTTGATTTGGCTCTGCCTGTTTGTTGTCATTCCCATGTTTATTGTGGTGGTGTATGCCTTCACTGATGGAAACGGCGCATTTACCTTGGACAATTTCCGAAAGCTGGGAATATATAAGGACAACATCATTGATTCTTTCATATATGCTTTGGTCGCCACTGCGGTGACGCTTGTACTGGCGTACCCCTTTGCTTATTTTATGACAAAGCGGTCCGAAGCGACCCAGCGAGTGATGATGATGCTGGTGATGCTGCCCATGTGGATGAACCTTTTGATTTTGACCTACTCCATTATGAACATTATTGAGACCAATGGGATCATCAATAATTTGCTGGCCACTGTGGGTCTGGGAAGACTGCAGATGATCAATACGCCCGGGGCGGTGATTTTCGGAATGGTATACAACTACTTTCCGTACATGGTGCTGCCCCTCTATTCGGTGCTCTCCAAAATAGATCCTGCTTTGTTGGAGGCGGCGGCAGATCTTGGCTCCGGAGGGCCGTCCCGGTTCCGCCGGGTAATCCTTCCTTTGAGCACCTCGGGGATTGTGTCCGGCGTCACCATGGTGTTTGTACCTTCTGTCAGCACCTTTTACATATCCCAAAAGCTTGGGGGCGCCAGTATAAATATGATTGGGGATGTGATCGAGGTACTGGTAAACAGGGTCTCTACCCGCAATCTGGGTGCCATGCTGTCTCTGGTTTTGATGGTGGTCATCCTCATCTGCATTATGATTATGAACCGCTTTTCTGATGAGGAAGGGGGGATCATGCTGTGAAAACTTTTGGGAAAGTTTATATGGGCGTGATTTTTGCCATTATGTATCTGCCCCTTTTGGTGATGGTGTTGTTCTCCTTCAACGAGGCCAACAGCACGGCCCGGTTTACTGGATTTTCGCTTCACTGGTACGAGGAAATGCTGCGGGACAGCGCTGCTATGGATGCGCTGAAGAACACACTGCTATTGGCGGTGGTGTCTACAGTAATTGCCACAGTACTTGGAACGCTGGCAGCGGTGGGGATTTTCGGTATACGCAACAAGTGGTTTAAAACAGGGGTGCTTTCCGTTTCCAATGTTCCTATGATGAATCCGGATATTGTTACTGGCGTTTCCCTGATGCTGCTGTTTGCCTTTGTAGGCAGAATGCTGGGAGCAGTGGAATCCTTGGGATTTGCTACTATTCTCATTGCACATGTAACATTTAGCCTGCCCTATGTGGTGCTGAATGTTTTGCCCAAGCTGATGCAGACGGACCCTCACCTGGCAGAAGCGGCGCAGGATTTGGGGAGCACTCCGGTACAGGCGTTCTTTCGGGTGGTGCTTCCGTCTATTTCTTCCGGGGTTGTGTCCGGTGCATTGATGGCGTTTACCCTGTCCATCGATGATTTTGTCATCAGTCACTATACCAGCGGCAGCTTTACGACTCTCCCGCTGCTGATATACACGATGACGAAAAAACGGGTTACTCCCGAAATGTACGCAGTTTGCTCCTGTATTTTTATCTCTGTACTTGTTTTGCTGCTGATTATGAATTTATCGCAAATCCGGCAGGCAAAAAAGGCAGCACAAATTTCGATAAAAAATAAGTGAATGTATTCTAGAAAGGAAATAAACATGAAAAAATTTTTGTCTATTCTCACGCTCTGTGCACTGATCGGCGCACTGCTTTTGTCCGCTTCTTCCTGCGGGGAGCGAAACGATACCATTGACAGCGCGCTTCTAAAGGGAGAATACAACCAGGACCTTGCCGGTACTACTCTGAAGGTATATAACTGGGGAGAGTATATTTCCGACGGCACAGAGGGGTCTCTGGATGTAAACGCAGCGTTTGAAAACCTGACGGGAATTGAAGTGGTATATCTCACTTATGATGATAATGAAACCATGTATTCCGATTTGGTTTCCGGCGCGAATTATTATGATATCATCATTCCCTCTGATTATATGATCGAACGGCTCATTCGGGAGGACCGCTTGGAGACGGTGGATGTGGAATCGCTTTCCAATTATCAGTATATTGACGAGCAGTATAAAAACCTGTATTTTGATCCAAACAACGAGTATTCTGTTCCCTATAATGTAGGTATGGTGGGGCTGATTTACAATACCACTATGGTGGAAGGTACCATTGACAGCTGGGAAGCATTGTGGGATGAAACCTACAGCGGCAACATCCTCACATTCAACAATCCCAGAGATGCTTTTGCCCTGGCGCAGCTGATTTTGGGACAGGATTTGAATACCACGAATCATGCCGACTGGGATGCTGCTGCAGAGCTATTGAAGGAACAGAGTTCTGTTCTGCAGGCACGTGTAATGGATGAAGTATTCAATAAAATGGAGGGTGGAAACGCTGCTTTGGCGCCTTACTATGCAGGGGATTATTTGCTTATGAAGGAGAACAATCCTGACCTGGCTTTTGTATATCCCAAGGAAGGGGTAAACATTTTCTGTGATTCTGTATGTATTCCTAAGGGGTGTCAAAATTATGAGGCGGCAATGTTGTATATGAACTTTTTGATGGAGCCGGAAATAGCACTGGCAAATGCAGAGGCGCTTTGCTATGCTTCCCCCAACACAGAGGTAGTCTCCCACGAGGATTACACCTATAAGGACAACGAAATATTGTATCCATCTGAAGAGGATATGCCCGAGGTGCAGTGGTTCCACGATTTGGATGCGGAGACGGTAGAGTATTATGAAGCTCTTTGGATTGAAGTGACCAATTCATAAAATAAAAAGAGGAGTGTTCAGCACTCCTCTTTTTATGTGGTAAGGGATACAACCCCTCCGCCGCGGCTATGCCGCGGCACCTCCCCTTACACAGGGGAGGCTAGGGAGAAGGCTCCTTGTGAGGAGTTGCGTAGCAACTCCCGCACTGGGGAGGCTAGGAAAAAAGAAGCCCCCCTTGTGTAAAGGGGGGTGTCAGCGGAGCTGACAGGGGGATTGTTCTTCATGGGCTCTCCGACTTGTCTTGGGTAAGTCACCATCCTTGTACAGAGAGGCTTGGAGTTGTTCTAGAGCTAGACTTTGAAATAATCAAATAAACAAATGTTCTTAATTTCCAAATCGTTTACAAATTGTTCAATTCATTAAGTAAGCAACTCTTTCGTGGCTATGTTACAATAACTGACAGAACGAATGATTTGTACTTATGAGAAAGTTGTAGGTTTGGAATGAAGAAGCTGTGTGTCATAATTTTTCCTGTATTCTTGAGCATGGTGCTGTCTTCCTGTGCTTGGATATATCAGGTGACTGGAGTGGAATATACAGAAGAAACCACAGAACAACAGTCACCGGATGGAAAAACGATAGGGAAGGCGGATACACAGACGGGTACTGTTTCTTCACAAAACATTGCACTTCAGGAAGGATGCTACAGCAACGGCGCCTATATTATGGAGTTGACGGATACAGATGGCGCGGGCGGAAGCGGATATCATATTGTCATATATACCCCTTTGTACGGTATTCGTATGTTTATCGGCTCCATTCGTGAGGACAATAGTGGGGCGGACGCAATTACTGTAGTGGATAACGATGACTCTCGGGTATGCCTTACAATAATTCCTTCCGAAGATGGACAGGTGCTTTCCACCAGTTTCCTTGTGGACGAAGAAAAAAATCTTTCCATTTCCGGAGAATATACTTATTTTGATCCTCAGTCCGCCGAAACGGAAAAAGCGTCCAGTGACATTGTCATAGCGGAAGGTGTATATACATATAAAGAATATCAGATGACAATTACATACGAAGCTGAATTCATAAGAGTTTGTATTGAAAGTCAGTTTGGTGAAACACTTTTTATAGAAACAAAGGCGACGAAAGCTCCCCTGTGTTCCGTTATGTTTGAGGGAGATTGGGGAAGTACCATCCTGGTGCCGGCCAGAGACGGTTCCGGGGATATAGTGGTTGCCGGCAGAAGTGCCAGCGACAGAACGCTGCAATATGCAGGAACATATACTTTATCATAGCAAAGAGAGGCGAACCCTCTCTTTGTTATTTCTGTTACTTTTTGTGTGAGAAAAGCGGGAGATTTCTACAAGTTTTTTTCGGAAACCTCTTTACAATTTCCTCCAAAGGGACTAAAATAAATTTGATATACATCGCAGCAGGGCAATGGCGTCGTGTGCGGCTTGTATGCCTGCGCGCCATCCTGCTTTTTTCATGAAAGGAATGCATATGAAAACACTTGGGTATTACAACGGAAAATACGACGAACTGGAAAAAATGTCTGTTCCTATGCTGGACAGAGCCTGCTATTTTGGCGACGGTGTGTATGATGCGACCTACTCCAGAAATCACATCATTTATAATCTGAACGAGCATATCGACCGTTTCTTTAACAGCGCGGCGCTTCTCGGCATTCGCATTCCCAAGACGAAAGAGGAAATGAAACAGCTGCTTTCT
>JAGZAC010000104.1 GCA_018370615.1 Clostridiales bacterium | reverse complement strand
TAAAGGGGGCTGCCGACGGTAGTCGGCTGGGGGATTGTCCGTTATGACAACCCTTCCGTCACGGCTACGCCGTGCCACCTCCCCTTGCACAGGGGAGGCATGGGTTTGTGTAGGCCCCCTTGTGGGGAGGCTAAAAGGAAATGGGGAGTTCATAGCAACTTCCACACTGGGGAGACTGGTAGCGCACCCCTCACGGAATTGTCGGGGGAATTGTCTGCTGTTAATTTCTCTCCAAATTTCATGTGGCAGTCATTCATTTTTTTACCAGATCTTGTTTTTTGGCGAAAATTGTTGTATTATAGTAACAGCTTCAACATACGTAAGGATGGTATATGCGAATGATCGTCTCTACCAAGGGCCGTTACGCACTGCGGGTCATGCTGGCCCTCGCAGAAGAAAAGTCGGACAATTATATCCCACTGAAGGAGATCGCTGAAAAGGAAGATATTTCCCTCAAATACCTGGAAAGTATCCTGGTGGTCTTAAGCCGCGCCGACTTTGTAGATGCCCTCCGGGGCAGGGGAGGCGGATACCGGCTTTCCAAGCCTCCGTCCGCGTATACTGTCGGTAGTATCCTGCAGCTTACAGAAGGGTCGATGGCTTCCGTCTCCTGTCCGGAGTGCGCCGACGGAGCCTGCAATAGGTCTGGAGAATGCAAAACTCTTCCTCTGTGGAAGAATCTAGACAAAATCGTTTCGGCATACTTGGAAGGCATTACTTTGGAAGACCTGACAGACCCTAATTTTTTCAACACAAACAATTGAGGAAATTTTGATATGAACAAAGAAATACGACTGCGTCCTCTGTTTGTCGGATGTCTGAGCATGTATCTGGGGGTATGGATCCTCAACACGCTTCTGTCGTACAGTATTTGGGGAAAGGAAATACGGCTGTACCTTGGAATTTTGTTCTGCATTGCCGCCATCGGAGTGCTCATTCTATGGTTCCGGCCCAGCAAAATCAAGACAAGACGGGAGGCAGGAGCAAGAACTATGGGCTCCTGTCTCCCTTTTGTTGTAGCATTGCTGATTGGCTGCTCTGCCGCCTGCTGGTTTACATGGACGGAAGAAGCTCGCCAGGAATACTATGACAATTTAAATGAGCGGGAGGCGCAATTTACAGGTATTGTAATGGAAACAAACTGGGCAACCTCCTACCTTGGATTTTATACTGTATACATAGACTCTGTAGATGGGGAAAAGGCTGACTTTCTTATTAGTTTGCAAGCAGAAGAGCTGCTGGAACCAGGAGTAGGCGTCAGAGGAACCATCTCCTTTGAAACGCTGGGCAACGGAGAGATTTACGATCCGGATCAGCGGGAGTACTCCCGATCTAAGGGAGTGCGGGCAGAGGCAGTCGTAATTGATATACATGCCATAGAAAGAGAGGTGCCGCTGGTTCAGCAGATTCAGCTGTGGGGAAAGCACGTCCAAAATTATCTCTCCGGAATTTTGATAGAAGAGCTGGGGGACGAGGCAGGCGGATTTTCCGCGGCGCTGTTTCTGGGGAACGTAGATGTGCTGCCGGACAGCGTCGACCGGGATTTCATGCGGCTGGGCATTACCCATGTCCTTGCGCTGAGCGGTACACACCTGACAATCGTCACCGGCTTTGCCAGTGCGCTGGGCCGACGGTTCAGCCGGCGCCTGGGGACCGGGCTTTCCATCATCATTTGCATTATATATATGATAATTTCCGGATTCACCCCATCGGTTGTCCGTGCAGGAATCATGCTGTTGATTTGCCTGTTTTTGAAATTTCTGGGAAAAGGCAGCGACAGCTTTACCAATGCGGGAATATCTGTGTGCACAATTTTGCTGTGCAGTCCCGGCGCCGCCCGGGACGTGGGACTGCTTTTGTCCTTCTGGGGTGTTATGGCGGTGCTGCTATACAATCACGCCACGAAAAAGCCGGCATTTGCAGAGGAAGAAAAGCCCAGAGGTGTGCTCGGCCATATAAAAAGCTGGGCAAAAGAAATCGGAAGTCTTTTCCTTCTTTCCGTCTGCGCTGCACTGTTTATGCTGCCCCTCTCCTGTCTCTTTTTCGGATACGTCTCTATACTGGCGCCTCTGGCCTGTGTTATCTTTACACTGCTGACTACAATGCTCCTCTGGCTGCTGCCCATTTTGCTGCTGGTGTCTCCGTCTTCCCTGTTTACCGATATCTTGCTGCCCATTGTTCGTATTTTGTGTGATGTGACTATCAATCTGGCAGAAGAATTGTCACAACTGCGAAACATCTGCATTTCCATGTACTATCCCTTTGCACCGGTGCTGACAGTCGCCATTTTTTGTTTTGTCTTTTGGGCGCTGGTTGCAGGCCGCGGAAAGCGACGGCTTCCGATCATCGGCACGGCAGCAATGCTTGTGGTATTTGGCATCACCGTGGCTGGATGGCGCACGTTTTACGCAGACCAGACCACAGCGGCAATGGTCAACAGCGGTATGGATGATGGTGTATGGACGGAGAAAAACGATGGAATCGTTGTGACAAGAGGGGAGAAAACGCTGCTGATTGATATTTCCTCCGGAGGATATTCCGTTCTGCGGAGAGGTGCAAATGTATCCCAAACTTTTTACTCCACAGAAATTGAAGCCGTCATGCTAACCCACCTGCACAGCAGACATATCGAAACGCTGGAAAAGCTGTGGAACCGCAATATGGTGCGGCAGGTGTGGATTCCAAAGGAAGATACTGCGACCGCTTACCAGTTGTATGAAAAGGCAGACGCAGCAGGCGTCGAAATTGTCACATACACTCCCGGAGAGGCCCTCTCCTTTGAAGGTGCGGAAATTGTCACTTACGAAAGCGGATTTTTGGATCGGTCGGTACAGCCAGTAATCCGTCTGGATGTGGAAGCGAGTGGCGAGCGGCTGATATATCTAGGGTCCGCTTATACGGAAACCTTCGGCGTGGAGAACCTTCAAAAGGAGACCGCCAGAGTTTTGTGGTTCGGCGCCCATGGACCTTTATATAAAATAGAAGTGGATGCATCTGTTCTTGGCGGAGTGGAAAGTGTTTTCCGCACCGGAGACGCATTTGAATATGTATATATAGGAAACATACCGGAATCATCGTACATTTTTACTTTTCGCAGAGAATAGCTTTCCTTTTGGCCTCCCCAGTGCGGGAGTTGTTACGCAACTCCCCACAAGGGGGGCCTTCTTCATTTTAAGCCTCCCTTGTGTTGCAGCTCCGCAGGAGATACCGGGGTGGTGGCTCGGCGCAGCTTCCACTAAATGAAGCCTCCCCTTCCTTGCGAAGGGGAGGTGTCGCGGTAAAACCGCGGCGGAGGGGTTGTTTAGATTTTAGATGAAGCATAAAGAGACAATCCCTCAGTCGACTACGTCGACAGCTCCCTTAGCGATTCCAAAGGAATCGCCCACATGGGAGCCTATATAAACCCAAGCCTCCCCTGTGTAAGGGGAGGTGCCGCAACTACGTTGCGGCGGAGGGGTTGTATACGAAAAACTTCAAAATATACATTGACATTCCCTCCTGCCTCCTGTATCATGAGACGAGTAAAATAAATCACCCACATGGAGGACTCCCATGAATCAATGGATTGTTGGAAATGCTCGTTTCACTGTAATCACCGACGGCGTGATTCGCATGGAATATACAAAAGATGCTGTCTTTGTCGACGGGGCTACTTTATTTGCAAACCGCCGGCAATATCCTGCAAAAGTGGAATTTTCCCAAAATGGGGATACCATCACGATTGCAACGTCCAAATATACCCTTACCTACCAATCCGGCGCCCCTTTTACCCCCAAAACCCTGTCCGCTAGAATTCACACAGGAAATGTGGAAGCTGCTTGGAAATACGGAGATAAAAACCGGGAAAACCTCGGCGGGACTCTGACCACTCTGGACGGAGTAGATGGCTTTCGCCCTCTCCCCGATGGGCTTCTTTCTCTGGATGGATGGTATGTGGTAGACGATACAGGCACGCCCATCTTTGCAGACAGCTGGCTGCAGAACCGCAGTGAAAATCATCTCTGTGATCTGTATCTTTTTGCCTACGGTCATGATTATCCTGCTGCTCTGAAGGATCTGGCCCTAGTATCCGGGAAAATGGCGCTCCCCCGCAAATGTACCCTAGGATCCTGGTATTCCCGCTGGTGGCCGTACAGCGCAGAGCAGTTTCTACAAATCGTCGATGAATATGATGCAAACGACTTTCCATTGGATATTTTGGTCATGGACATGGACTGGCATTACCAGGATTGGGGCTACGAGGAAGGAGATCCAAGGGCTCTCTTCGGCTACGGCCATGCCGGCGGGAACCTGGGATGGACCGGGTACACCTGGAACCGGCGGAAAATCCCAAGCCCAAAGGAATTGCTGGATACACTGCACAGGAGGGGAATTACCGTCACACTCAACGACCACCCGGCGGACGGAATCCGGGACCATGAGGAAACGTACCCCGCATTTTTGCAATTTCTAAATGAAAAGCATTATAAGGAAGAAGTTCCCCTCGTTCCGGAAAAGCAGTCCCAGCGGGAGAGAGAAAATCTCGGACGAGGTGTAGTAAACTACCGGTTCAATGCCGGCAACAGGGACTACATGGAAGCGTTCTTTGAGAGCACCCACTCCCAATATGAAAAAATGGGGGTGGATTTCTGGTGGCTGGACTGGCAGCAGGACTATCTGTATCCCACCGTAAATGGGCTGAAAAACCTCCCGCACCTGCCCTGGCTCAACTATCTGTATTATGAGCATTCCAGAAAAGGCGGCCTGCGGGGCATGTCCTTCTCCCGCTGGGGTGGATTCGGTGACCACAAGCATCCGGCATATTTTTCGGGAGATTCCATTTCCACCTGGGACACTCTCGCTTTTGAAATTCAAATGACAGTCAGTGCCGGGAACGTGGGCTGCTTCTGGTGGAGCCACGACATCGGCGGATTTGAAGACCCCTGCCCGGAAAAGCAGTCGGAGCTTTATGTTCGGTGGGTGCAGTTCGGCATCACCTCCGCCGCCCTGCGGCTGCACGTTTGCGGCAACGAAAAAATAGACCGTCGGCCCTGGACCTGGGGGGAACCCTACTGCTCCGCCATGCGGGAGATGTTCCATCTGCGGTCTATGCTAATCCCTTATCTATATTCCATCGCTTATGAAAGCTATCGCGACAGCATTCCCATGCTGCGGCCCCTGTATTTTTTTGACAGCGAAAATAAGGAAGCCTATGCGCACCCAGGTACATATTATCTGGGAGATGCCATGATTGCTTCTCCCGTTTGCCACCCAGGGGATAAAGAAACATTTACAGCTGCTTCAAAGGTATATCTTCCCGCAGGCACGTGGTACGATTACTTTACGGGGACGCGGTATAACGGCGGGCAGGAAATCGATGTGCAAAATGACCTGTACTCCTTCCCCCTGTTTGTAAAAGCGGGCAAGCCGCTGCCCATGCAGCCCTACACCAGCCGAATGACCACGGCGCCCCTTTCCCACTTAATAATAAAAGTCTTTGTAGGAGAAGAACCACCATCTGACAGCTTTACCCTATTTGAGGACGATGGCATTACAGAGGGATATATGTCCGGGGCATACAGGACCGCAGAGCTTTCTTATTCGTATGATGGAAAAATACACACCTTCTCCTATGTGCCCGCCGGCAGCGGATATGCCGGCGAATGCCTCTGCCGGGAGATCACATTGGAACTTTATGATATAAATGATTTCCAATGCAAAAAGGCCCCCGCAGGGACCACCTTCACATACAGCAAGGACACCCGCCGCGGTACGGTATCCATCCCCGCCATCTCTCCCGCCAATGGATTTTCTGTAACTTTGGAAAATGTATAGGAACCTTTCTTCTTCACCTTCCCTAGGAGGGGGAGAATCGGCACGGCGTAGCTGTGACGGAAGGGGTATTATAACAGACAATCCTCCCGTCGACTACGTCGACTGCCCTCCTTTATACAAGGAGGGCTTACATACGAAAAAGCCTCCCCTGTGCAAGGGGAGGTGGCTCGCCGCAGGCAAGACGGAAAGGTTGTATAGAGACAATCCCCCAGTTTTTGCATACGCAAAAATAGCCCCCTTTACACAAGAGGGCCTTTTTTAATGTATGCCTCCCCGTGTAAGGGGAGGTGGCTCGCCGCAGGCGAGACGGAGGGGTTGTATAGAGACAATCCCCCAGTTTTTGCATACGCAAAAACAGCCCCCTTTACACAAGAGGGCCTTTTTTAATGTATGCCTCCCCGTGTAAGGGGAGGTGGCTCGCCGCAGGCGAGACGG
>JAGZAC010000103.1 GCA_018370615.1 Clostridiales bacterium | reverse complement strand
TATAAAAGATCCCCGGCTGAATTGCGATTCTGCCGGGGAATTGGAGTTTTAACCTATTGAAAATTGAGCGGAAACAAAATTTTCATCAACACTCTTTCTGCAGCCGAACGGCAGTCCGCTCCAAAATACAGCCGTTTACCTGCGTCATCAAACAGCTCAAAGCTATTTTCTTGATTGATGATACGAAATTTTAGCTGCTTCATGGCTTCCCGCAAGGCCAATTCCCATTCCATACGGTTGCTGACCGTATCTTCTGAGATTTCTTCGGCCAACCACTCGAATTCGGCGGGTTCCAGCTTTTCCTTCAGGAAAGCCTTCCACAAAACGAGTTTTTGCGAAAAACTGAGAGACCGCAGGCAATCGCCCGGCGTTATGTGCGGATCCACGCTGATATAACAGAAGAAGCTCCTGATAGTTGGATCGACCAGCATCTGCCTCCAGGAAGAATCAACGGCACTCCAATCCATGACCGCTATATTCGTCCGCCAGTTCATGCAGGTGAGAAGGCGGTATACTTTAACAGCGGTTTCATGATCGGTGCAGTCAATCTGCAGGCAGAGCGTCTGCAAAGAGTCCGTTTCTTGTCCCGAAATGCTTTGCTGTACAACTTCAATAGTCGGGTTTTGTTTCGTCTCCGCCGGCAAGAGTTCAGCTGAAAGCCGGACGGTTTCTTGATTGGATGCTGTACCAAAAGCGCATATCGGCCAAGAATGGCTGATAACAGCGAGAGAGGGGGAAAAAGATTCCAGAAAGTCATCGATGAGAAAAGCGGTATCTTCATAGAGGATATACACCGTTCTTCCTTCAGCCGAACTGTAAACGGCCGGCGCCGCTCCTAACCAGAGGTTGATGTTGTACAGCAGTATCAGCACCTCCGTTTCCGGAGGATGCTCTTCCGTCAAACCAATACAAGGAATTCGTCTTTTGGATACCGTCTGGTAGTGATGCAGCATAGCGTTCTTCCCCTTTCAACCGCTTATTCCCCGGAAGGGATGATCCCCATCGCCTGCGCGATCTCGATATTGACTTCCAGGACATTCACCGTATCCTCACCAAATATGCCGAGAATTTTCCCACCAGTATGGCGCTTGACAATCTCACGGATCGTGTCTTCACTCAATTGAGAGGCTTCGGCAATCCTGGAAATTTGTACTTCCGCGGATTCCGGGGAGATATGGGGGTCCAGTCCGGAACCGGAAGCAGTCAGCAAATCGGTCGGGATATCCTCGCGCTTGACATCCGGGTTCTTTTCCAAAAACTTCTCTATATCCGCTTCCACACGCTTTACCAGCTCCGGATTGGAAGGGGCGTAGTTTGCGGAGCCAGAAGCAAGGCCTCCGAACCTGGTATCTGTCGCCTCATCAAGATTTTCGATGTCTTTGTAGAACACCTGATTGCCGCTTTCATCCAAGGTATCGTAATGCGCCTTAGTAACGTTGCCGTCCGCATCCTCTTCATCCACGATGAAGAGAATTTGTTTGCCAGCATCATCTTTCATCACATAGTGTTGAGTCCCATCTTTGTCCTCGATATAGACATTGTAATGATACTGGGACGGCCGGCTCCACATATAATAGTCCTGCGTAAATTCCTGGCCCACATATTCGGCGCCAAGCGTCTTATCACCTACGGTAATTAGACTGCCATTTGCCTGATGCGGGAAGAATAGAGCCGAAAGTCCTGTCAGCAGCAGTGGAAACAGCAAACCGCATATCAGCATCAGGACGACCGTCACCACAACAGCCTGTCTGGTACTTTGCAGAAATTTTTTTGTACGTTCTTTCATGGCTTGTGTCCTCCTCTTACAAACCTAACCCGATAAGCGTGAGCAGCGGATGAATCAGCAGATCAATGATTTTGATGCCAATAAACGGGGTAACAATACCGCCCACGCCGAAAATCAACATATTCCTCAGAAGAGTCTTTCCGGAAGACATCGGGCGGTATTTGACGCCCTTCATGGCCAGCGGAATCAGGCAGGGGATGATGATGGCGTTGAAAATCAAAGCGGAGAGTATGGCGCTGTACGGGGAAGCGAGGTGCATGATATTCAGGACACCCAGCTGCGGGATGGCCTGCATAAACATAGCCGGGATGATGGCAAAGTATTTTGCAATGTCGTTGGCGATGGAGAAGGTGGTCAGGCTGCCGCGGGTAATCAGGAGCTGTTTGCCAATTTCGACAACCTCCAGAATCTTGGTGGGATCGGAATCCAGATCCACCATGTTCGCAGCCTCTTTTGCGGCAGTGGTGCCGCTGTTCATGGCAAGCCCCACATTCGCTTGAGCCAGTGCCGGAGCATCATTTGTGCCGTCGCCGGTCATGGCCACGATCTTGCCTTCTGCCTGTTCTTTCTTGATGACATTGATTTTGTCCTCTGGCTTGCACTCGGCGATAAAGCCGTCCACACCGGCTTCTTTGGCAATGGTCGCCGCTGTCAGCGGATTATCGCCAGTACACATGATGGTCTTGATGCCGATGGCACGCAGACGTTCAAACCGTTCCACCATACCCGGCTTTACCGTATCCTTCAAATAGATGACGCCAAGAATGCGGCTGTTCTCGCAAACCGTCAGCGGCGTGCCGCCCAGACTGGAAATTTTGTCCACCTGTTCGTGAAGATCTGCGGGGATTTGACCGCCCAGGCTCTTCACATATTGTTCAATGGCGTCAGCGGCGCCCTTCCGGATTTTAAGCCCATTTGGCAAATCCACACCGCTCATCCGGGTTTGGGCCGTAAACTCGATAAAAGTGGAGCCTTCGGTTTCCGTACTGTTGTCGCCCAAACGACGTGCCAGCTCCAAAGTGGATTTTCCTTCCGGCGTCTCATCGTGCAGGCTGGTTAGTGCCGCACAGCGGACGAGATCACTGCGGTTGGCTCCCCCCACGGGGAAAAAGTCAGCCGCCAGACGGTTTCCGTAGGTAATGGTACCGGTTTTGTCCAGAATCATAGTATCCACATCGCCGCAGGCTTCTACGGCTTTGCCGGACATGGCAATGACATTGAAACGGGTGACGCGATCCATACCCGCAATACCGATGGCGGACAGCAGGCCGCCGATGGTGGTGGGGATCAGGCAGACCGCCAATGCAATCAGGGTGGAGGTCTGCAGCTGCACGCCGGAATAGACGCCGATAGGATACAGAGTGACGATCACGATCATGAAGATAATGGTCAGCGAAACCAACAGAGTATTCAGTGCGATTTCATTTGGCGTCTTTTTCCGGGATGCGCCTTCCACAAGGGCGATCATACGGTCCAGAAAGCTGTTGCCGGGGTCGGAAGTGATTTTGATTTTCAGCCAGTCGGACACGATGGTGGTACCGCCGGTCACCGAACAGAAGTCGCCCCCGGATTCCCGTACCACCGGGGCGGATTCGCCGGTAATGGCGGATTCGTCCACCGAGGCAATACCCTCAATGACTTCGCCGTCGCCAGGAATAATTTCACCGGCCGACACCATCACGATGTCGCCTTTTTTTAGCTGGCTGGAAAGAATGACCTCTTCGGAACCGTCGTCTTTGAGCAGACGGGCCTTGGTGTCCTTCTGTGTCTTCTTCAGGCTGGCCGCCTGCGCCTTGCCGCGGCCTTCCGCCACGGATTCCGCAAAGTTGGCAAACAGCACGGTGATGAACAGGATAACCGATACGATGATGTTATAGGTACGCAGATTGCTGGCCGCCGCATCGCCAAACAGGGTCGGGAAGAAGGACAGAATCAGCGTGATAACAAAACCGACTTCCACAACAAACATGACGGGATTTTTCATCATATAGCGGGGATTTAATTTTACAAAGGAGCCAATGATCGCCTGTCGAAATATTTCAGGCGTAATCAGCTTCTGGTTGCGTTTTTTACTCATATCCATGCTACCTCCTTACGCCCAGAGTGTGAGATGTTCCGCAATCGGGCCGAGCGCCAGCACCGGGAAGAATGTCAGTGCCGCAAAGATATACACAACGAAAACCAGGATGACGGCAAACGAAGCGGTATCGGTGTGCAGCGTGCCAACCGATTCACTAACAAACTTCTTTTTCATGAGTGAACCGGCGATGGCCAGCTGGATCACGATGGAAAGATATCGTCCGAAGAACATAGCCAGACCCGTGGTGATATTCCAGAACATGGTGTTGTCAGCAAGCCCCTCAAAGCCGGAACCATTATTGGCCGCAGAAGAGGAGTACTCATACAGTACCTGGGAAAGTCCATGGAATCCCGGATTAGTGATCCCTTCCAAACCTGCCGCAGTGCCGACCGCCAGAGCGGAGAAGGCCAGGATCAGCAGCGGATGAATAATGATGCACAGCGCCGTAAGCTTCATCTCGCGCCCTTCAATTTTTTTGCCAAGGTATTCCGGCGTGCGTCCGATCATCAGTCCGCAGATAAATACGGCCAGAATGGCGTACATGATCATATTCATCAGGCCGACGCCCTTGCCGCCGAACACCACGTTAAGCATCATATGCAGCAGCGGAATCATGCCGCCCAGCGGCGTCAGTGTATCATGCATGTTGTTGACCGTACCGGTGGTAAACGATGTTGTTGTCGTGGTAAACATCGCCGACTGTGCAATACCAAACCGGACTTCTTTACCTTCCATGCTTCCCATGGACTGGCTTAACCCCGCATCGGCGAGCGCAGGATTCCCCTGGCTTTCCGCCCAGAAGCACACGCCGAGGCCGATGACAAAAATAATGCCCATAGCGGCGAAAATGCTCCGTCCCTCCCGTCCGTACATCCAGACGGTGAGGCTCCTGCGGATTTTTCCCTTAGCAGCAAGAGCGTCTTCTTCGTCGAGAGTGGCACGTTTAGCCGTCATGTCCCGTTTGCGGTCTCTGACCATTTTGCCGAAGGTAATAACACAGGCGCCCGGCAGGAGCATCATGGAATAAAGTTCGATCAGGTTGGAGATGATCGTCGGGTTTTCCAGCGGAGTGGACGAGTTCGCCCCCAGGAAGCCGCCGCCGTTTGTACCCAAGTGCTTGATGATTTCGAGCGCTGCAATCGGCCCCATCGCGATGACCTGCTTGGCCCCCTCGATGGTATCCACCACCACATTGCCGGTCAGGTTCTGGGGAACGCCCTGCCATACCAGCAGCAGGCCGCCGATAATAGAAAACGGCAGCAACACACGGGTGATGATCCGGACAAGGTCGGCAAAAAAGTTGCCCACGTTGTCTTTGGATTTGCCAGCCAGTCCGCGGATGAAGGCGACACAGGCGGCGTAGCCGCTGGCGGCCGAGACAAACATCATAAAAGTGATCACCAGCATTTGGGACAGATAAGAAAGCCCCGACTCACCCGAATAGTGCTGAAGGTTGGTGTTTGTCATGAAGCTGATGATGGTGTTAAAGGAAAGGGATGGCTCCATGTTTCCAATCCCGTTTGGATTAAACAGCGGAAGGCTCTGAATCCGCAGGACGATATAGCCGAGCAGAATCATCACCGCGTTGGTCCCCAAAAGAGCCAGCGCATATTTCTTCCAGTTCATTCCATTTTTCGGCTTGATGCCGCTGATCTTGTAAATGACGCCGTCTACACGGTCAAATACAGGATCGGCAAAAGTATGTTTTCCGGCGGCGATATGATACACATAGATGCCGACCGGGATAACCATTATCAGATACAGTATAATGGTTAAGATAAGCTGCAGCATATCCATGCCCTCCTGCAAACGTCAAAATTTTTCGGGATGTACCAGTGCATAGACCAGATATATCCCTACCAATAAAACAATAATACCGAGTATGAGCATACTACTTTCCTCCTCGTTCCTGCCTGTCTACCTGCTTGTGGCACCAATGTACCAGCAGGACAACCAGTCCAAAGCTTACCGCCAAAACAGCAAGCATTATCAAATCAAGCATATTCATATCCTCCTTTGTCGTTCATTCCTTCGCTATTGTATCAGCTTTCCTATGAATGTGCCCTAAACGTTTTCCAATGGATATTAAGGTTGCGTTAAGGTAAAAAAGCCGAGAAAACGTCAGAGCGTTTTCTCGGCTTTTTCTAATGGTAGAACTTTGGATTGACTACAATCCGCAAAGGTGCTACTCTCCGTCTTAATGTGGTCCGGTTTGTCCCGCGATACTGGTCTTGTAAAAATTTCTTCATCTTAATTTCCGTTGTAATATGCTAACACCATCTTTATATGATCTGTGTTAGTATGGCGTTGTTTAAAAACGGCTGGCTTTTTGCCTGCCGATAAATAACGGAAATGAGGAAAAGAAAATGAAAACAACGGTATTTACC
>JAGZAC010000102.1 GCA_018370615.1 Clostridiales bacterium | reverse complement strand
GCTACCGCGTCATCGTCATATTCCGCTGCAGAGGAAAATCCATATACGCCGTTTTTATATACCCGAGCGGACACGCCGGAAACCTCACTGCGCACATTGGTGGTGAGACTTCCGGAAAGAAAGCTTACCCCTCTGGTTTTATTCACCTGTGCCCGCAGTTCTGTGTGCACGCCCGGTGCAAAATCTTTTTTTCGTCTTGTCAGAATATCATCCAGCATAGAATTCCTGCCTGCCTTCCTTCATTTCCGGCGCTTTGCGCCGTTTTTTGATGGATATATTAGTATATATCTTTTAGAAATTGATTATACAAAAATGGGTTTATACAGCTAACCTTATTGTGTTATTATACAACAATCACAGAGCAGTGGCAAGAGCAAATCCGGTAGAATTTGGAAGATTTTTGCCTTTGGGGAATTTGGTCTTTTGGTTTCTCCAGGGCAGACGACGTAGTTGACATGGAATTGTTCTTCACAACCCCTCCGGTGCGGCTCTGCCGCACCACCTCCCCTTCGCAAGGAAGGGGAGGCCTAAGGAAAAAAGGCCCCCTTGTGCAAAGGGGGCTGTTTCTGCGTATGCAAAAACTGGGGGATTGTTTCTCTTCACAACCCCTCCGGCGCGGCTTTGCCGCACCACCTCCCCTTGCACAGGGGAGGCTAAAACTAAATCGGCCCTCTTGTTGGGAAATGCGCAGCATCTCCGGGGACATGACGGCGGAGCCGTCTGAGGGATTGGTGCGTCCAAGAAAATCCCCTGTTTTCCTTGACTACAGAGTTTTTTTGCTATATAATAAAAGATAAGAATGATAAATTGCCATACTGTTGCCATTTGGGTTTGGTACATATGTAAGACAGCGGGCCGGTATAGCTAAGGGATACTTTTGAAAGGTACGGTAAAATATATGGCGCAGAAGAAAAAAGCAGCCGCGCCTGCGGCGGAATCCACATCGGAAAACAAGAAAAAAGCGTTGGAAACTGCAATTTCTCAGATTGAGAAAACTTTTGGGCAGGGTACGATTATCAAAATGGGTGAAAACCCGAAAATGAACGTCTCCGCTGTTTCCAGCGGTTCTCTCGGGTTGGATATTGCTCTGGGTGTAGGCGGATTCCCCAGAGGCAGAATCATTGAAATCTTTGGGCCGGAATCCTCCGGTAAAACCACCGTGGCGCTCCACGCAGTGGCAGAGGTCCAGAAGTTGGGCGGAGAGGCCGCATTTATCGACGCGGAGCATGCGCTGGATCCCATGTATGCAAAGGCCCTCGGCGTCAACATCGACAACCTTTTGGTATCTCAGCCGGATTCCGGCGAGCAGGCGCTGGAGGTGTGCGAGGCGCTGGTGCGCTCCGGCGCGGTGGATATTGTGGTCATCGACTCTGTGGCTGCGCTGGTGCCCCAGCAGGAAATTGAAGGAGACATGGGGGCGTCTCACGTGGGGCTTCAGGCACGGCTGATGTCTCAGGCGCTGCGGAAGCTGTCGGGAACTGTTTCCAAGACCAATTGCATTGTGATATTTATCAACCAGCTGCGTGAAAAGGTGGGTGTAGTCTACGGCAACCCGGAAACCACCACTGGAGGACGTGCGCTGAAATTCTCTGCCTCCGTAGGGCTGGAAATTCGCAAGAGGGACGTGCTAACAAACGGCTCAGCACCCCTCGGCAACCGGGTAAAATGCAAGGTGGTCAAAAATAAAGTAGCACCGCCTTTTAAGGTAGTGGAATTTGATATTCTTTATGGCCACGGCATTTCCAAAACAGGAGAGATTGTGGACCGGGGCGTGGAAACGGGTGTCATGGATAAAAGCGGGTCTTGGTACTACTACAACGGCGAGCGAGTGGGCCAGGGAAGAGACAACGCCCGCAAATTTTTGGAGTCCAATCCTCAGCTGCTGGCCGAAATTGAAGAAAAGATCAAAGCTCTGGGTATGGAGCAGGAAAAGGAATTACCCACGGACGATTTAGAGGATGAGGAAGAACTGGACATCCGCCTTTTGGATATGACCCTGGACGAATAAAGAATACGTATATAGTGAGGAAAAATTTTGATTTGCAGCAGTATTTCCTTCTGCAATTACCGCAACATTTCTCTGGAGACTGTCTCTTTTTCTGAGGGTGTCAACGTACTTTGGGGAGATAACGCGCAGGGAAAGTCCAATATCCTGGAAGGGATTTATTTCTTTGCCAGGGGCCGTTCCTTTCGCGGCGCCCGAGAGCGGGAGCTGATCCGGTTCGGGGAAAAAACTGCGCAGTTGTCCCTGACCTTTCAAAAGGAAGGCGCTACTTATCCGGTGACATTGGAGGCGGATTTGCCTCAGGTTGGGAAGAAGGTTCTTCGCCGGGGTGGCGCACGCTTGTCCGGTATACGGGAAATGATCGGCAACTTTCGCGCTGTACTTTTCTGTCCTATGCATCTGTCCCTGGTAGGAGGCGGTCCGGCGCTGCGGCGCAATTTTTTGGACATCGCCTTGTCCCAGCTGTATCCTGCATATTTGGACAGCCTCTCCCGTTATAACCGGATTCTCTCTCAGCGCAACGCATTGATCAAGGCCGGCGGAAGCGCAGATGCAGCTGTCTGGGAAGTATATGCCCGGCAGCTGGCACACTTGGGCGCAGATATTGCGGCGCGACGCTGCGTTTACATGCGGGAGATTGGAAGCCATGTGGCTGAGGTTTTTGCTGAAATGACCGGCGGGAAAGAAGCGCCGCGGCTGACCTATCAGTCGGGAGCGCTTCCGGAAGGTGACGCTGACGAGGCGGAAATCCGCTGCGCCGGTGAGGAGCGGCTGTTTGCCGCGCTGACCGGTTCTATTGAACGGGAAATACGGTACGGCGCTACCTTGTACGGTATCCATAAAGACGATATTGCCATTCGGCTCAACGAGCGGGAAGCCAAAGCCTACGCTTCTCAGGGGCAGCAGCGCAGTCTGGCTCTGGCTATGAAGCTCGCGGAGGGAGAAATGGCAAAATGTGTAGGCGGGGAATATCCTGTGTTTTTGCTGGATGATGTGCTCAGTGAATTAGACGGACAGCGTAGAACCTTTATTCTGCAGGCGCTGACGGGGCGTCAGATTATCGTGACCTCCTGTGAACCCGCGTATTTTGGTGCAGATACGGTGCAGATGCTTCATGTCCAAGAGGGAAGAATTCTGCCGCAGGCAGATTGACGCATAGGCGTGTGATACGCCGGAAAAGAATGGGGAGGGATCATGCAGTATCAAATTACGGACGTATATGAAACCCGGGCAGGGATTTCTGTAGTGCTGTCTTGCGACAATGCGAACGAGGCGGACAAAACACTGTTGTTTAAGCCCTCCCTGTGGATGGAGGAGGGACTTCAGGCAGGAGATGTTCTGGATGAGGAAAGCATGGAGCAGCTCTCTGCTATGGCCCAGTATTGTCAGGCGATTGCACGGGCAGAGGGGCTTCTTGCGGGTACAGATTACAGCCGTACCAGGCTGATTTACCGGCTGATGCGGTATGGATTTGCGCGGCCTGTATGTGAGCGCACTGCGGACTATATGATCGAAAAGGGATACATTCGGGAGACGGAGCAGGCCCTGCGTATTGCCCGATTTTACTGTAAAAATAAACACTGGGGCAAGAAACGGATTGCCGCGGAGCTGATGGGCAGAGGTTACTGTCATGATGCAGTGATGTGTGCCCTAAATTCTTTGAGTGATGCAGAATACCTGGCTTCTCTTCTGCAGCTGATCGAAAAGAAATATCCGAACCCCTGCGAGGACGAGAGGGAAAGACAGAAGCGGATCGCATCTCTGGCACGCCTGGGGTACACCTATGCGGAAATCCAGCGTGCGCTGGAAGAGACCGGATCCTGATAAGGAACGGCAGCTTCCCCTTGAAGGCTATGTTTTCAAGGGGAAGCCTTATTCGCTTCTGTAAAAACGGCGATATATACTGAAAGGAACGAAATAAGAGTTGGCACAGGAAAGTAAAGGAAAAGTGGGGTTTGTTTCCCTTGGATGCGCAAAAAATCTTTGTGATACTGAGGTAATGCTCCATCGTCTTATGAAGGCAGGATATGAAATCACACCGGAGGAAACGGAAGCGGATGTGGTCATTATCAACACCTGCGCATTTATTGAAAGTGCAAAAAAAGAGGCCATCGACAATATTTTAGACATTGCCTGGCTGAAGGAGCATGGCTCTCTAAGGGGAATTGTAGTAGCCGGGTGTCTGCCGGAGCGGTACCGGGAGCAGCTGCTGGAGGAAATGCCGGAGATTGACGCCGTCATCGGTGTAGGAAGCATTGACAAAATTGAAGACGCAGTGGCACGGGCAATGAACCCCCAAAAAGAAAAATACTGCTGCCTGCCGGAAAAGGATGCATGTCCCCTGGGAGGGGACCGGATTGTCACTACCGGCGAGGCGTACGCTTACATAAAAATATCGGAAGGCTGCAACAACCGATGCGCTTACTGTGCAATTCCTTCTATTCGTGGAGAACTGCGCAGCCGTCCCATGGAGGATATCGTAAAGGAAGCAAAAAATTTAGACGAGCTGGGAATTAAAGAGTTGGTGGTCATTGCACAGGATACTACCGTGTACGGCCTGGATCTCTACGGAGAATATGCCCTGCCCAGGCTGCTTCGGGCCATAACGGAAAACACACAAATTCCCTGGATCCGAATTTTGTACTGCTATCCGGACAAAATAACAGAGGAACTGATTCGGGAGCTGCGGGACAACGACCGCATTGTAAAATATATTGATTTGCCGGTACAGCACATCAGCGACAAAATGCTTACTGCTATGAACCGCCACGGAGACAGTGCCTGCGTGCGGGACGCAATCCGTCGGCTGAAGGAGGAGGTTCCGGAAATCGTCATCCGTTCCACAGCCATAGTAGGATTTCCCGGGGAAGATGAAGACGATTTTGAACAGCTGTGCCGTTTCATCAGTGAAGGCCCCTTTGCTCGGTTTGGTGCCTTTCCATATTCCAGAGAGGAGGATACCCCTGCCTATTCCATGGAGGGACAGATTGATGAGGATGTGAAGCAGGAGCGGTACGACATTCTTATGCGCCATCAGCTGGTGGTAAGTGAAGCCTTTCAGCAGTCTCTCGTCGGAGAGACGGTGCAGGTGCTCTGCGAGGGATTTGACCCTGTTTCACAGTCCTATTTTGGGAGAAGCTTCCGGGAGGCTCCGGAAATTGATGGAAAAGTTTGGTTTTCTGCTCCCCGACATATACAGGAAGGGGAATTTGTCCCCGTCCGCATTACAGAGGCAATGGATTATGATTTGGTAGGAGCGGCCCAGGTATGATCACAGTAGAAACTTTATTTTCCGGGTCCAGCGGAAACTGCACCCTCATCCGGACAGAGCGGACAGCGGTGCTGGTAGACGCAGGCAAAAACTGCAAGGCAGTGCTGTCCTCGCTGGATTTGCTGGGGCTTTCTCTTTCTGACTTGTCTGCCGTATTTGTGACCCACGAACACCGGGATCACATCAGCGCGCTGGACGTGATGATGCGCAAACAGCCTATACCCATCCATGTGACTTCTCTCTCGGCACCGGAGCTATGCCGGGGGCGCAGCGCCGCAGAAAATGCAGTCATCCATGCCGGCCTGCTGTATGAAGTGCAGGTAGGGGATCTGACAGTTCGCTCCTTTCCCCTGCCTCATGACAGTGCAGGCCACGTGGGTTATGTGTTTGTTTCCGCGGATGGGGACAGCGCCGGGGTGGCCACTGACATGGGGTACGCCACCATGGATGCATATCACCATCTGCGCCGCTGCCGGACAGTGGTGCTGGAGGCAAATCACGATTTGGATATGCTCCGCACAGGCTCCTATCCCTTCCCGCTGAAGCAGCGGATTCTATCCCGGGGTGGACATCTTTCCAATACCGATTGCGCGGATTTGTGCTGTGGACTGGCGGCATGTGATACAGAGCAGATTATTCTGGCGCACCTCAGCCGGGAAAACAATACCCCCGAAAAGGCGTACACCACTGTACGCAGTGCCCTGGATGCAAACGGGCACACGGGATTTGCGCTTTCCGTAGCAAAGCGGGACTTGCCGGGAAGCGTGGAGATAGCATCTATAGAGCAGGATCGGCAGCCGCAATGGGACTGCCGAGAGGTGTCTGCAGTATGATCAAATTAAAGCTGATCACACTGGGACAGCTGACGGAACCCCATTGGCGCGCCGCATGTGAGGAGTATAAAAAACGGCTGTCCCACGCTTGCAGCGTCCAAGAAATCGAATTGAAGGAAGTGCGCACGGACCGCGCTCCTACAAAAGGAGACATCACAGCTGCAATGGAAAAAGAGGCAGACCTGATTTTGGGACAGATTCCGCCTAGAGCCTTTGTAGTGGCATTATGC
>JAGZAC010000101.1 GCA_018370615.1 Clostridiales bacterium | reverse complement strand
CATTATGTGGCCGGGGATGCTGGCTCTATGCGCGCAAAAATATCCTGGAGCGGGGGCATCTATGTTTGCTATGCTGGCAGTCGGCGGTGACATCGGCTGCTCTATAGGTCCATGGACTGCAGGAGTTGTATCGGACATTGTAAAAGAGGTGCCGGCTGTCCGGCAGCTGGGAGAAATTTTTTCTCTGGATGGGGAGCAGATAGGCCTGCGGGCCGGTATTCTGGCTGGTGCGGTTTTCCCGGTTCTTATGGTAGTTGGAATGGGAATACTGTCGAAACAAAAGCATACAAAATAAAATGAAATCCGGTAGTAGTATGAACAAAGAAGGTAAGAAAAACTGGATAAACGTATGGTATAGGATTTGGAACAGTCCATTGTTATTTGGGCTTCTTGGATCCTTTTGCATGGTTTTGGTGATTGAGGCTCTGAGTCGGCACAATCTTTTGGGTGGTTTTCTGTTTCTTATACAGGAACCGGTAAATTTTCTGATGAACTGGCTAATCATTGCTACGTTTCTTTCTCTCACTTATTTTGTCCCCAAGCGTGTTTTTGCCCAGGCGATTGTTGCGCTTGTTTTTGTGGGGTTGGGAATCATAAACTGTGTTCTTCTTTATACCCGTGTCACGCCACTGGAGGCAGTAGATTTTTCTATTTTGCGTACGGGGATTTCCATTGTGAATATTTATCTGACGGTGCTGCAGCTTATTTTGTGTGCCGCAGCAATTTTGGCCGCTATTGTTGGAATGGTGATTTTGTTTATTAAAAGTCCTAAGTCGCCTGTGCGTCCAGGAGTTACGGCTGTTTCCGCAGGTGGTATTGCGGTCTGTGGGGCAGTTTTAATCATTTGTCTTACATTCTTCGGCGGCATCCCCGATAATTTTACGGACTTGAATGAGGCGTACAATACGTATGGTTTCACCTACTGCTTTTCCAGAAGTATTTTTGATCGAGGAATCCCGGAACCGGAGGATTATTCGGAATACACCATTGAGGAGATTCTTTCTTCCATCGGCAGCGAGGAAAATCGGGAGCCAGAGGAAACGCCAAACATAATTATGGTGCAGCTGGAGTCCTTTATGGACATCAATTTGTTTTCCGATCTGACATTTGCCACCAATCCGGTGCCGAATTTCACGGAATTGAAAGAAACTTGCAGAACCGGTAAGCTATATGTTCCTACGGTAGGAGCAGGTACGGCAAATACGGAGTTTGAAGTGCTGACGGGGATGAATCTGGATGAATTTGGTACGGGAGAGTATCCGTTTAAGACAATTCTCCAGGAAAAGAGCTGCGAGAGTATTTGCTATAATTTGCGGGAACTGGGCTATACTTCCCACGGCTTTCATAACAATACGGGGACTTTTTACAGTCGTCATATCGCTTATGAAAATCTGGGATTTGACACCTTTACTCCCTTGGAATATATGAGCGGATATCCGGTAAATCCTCTCGGATGGGCGAAAGATGCGTGTCTTACAGACCAAATAATAGCGGCAATGGAGACGACCGAAGAGCAAGATTTTGTTTTTGCCGTAAGTGTACAAGGGCATGGAAAGTATCCCACAGAGCCGGTAGAAGGGGAAAAACTGATTTCCATAGATGGAATTGAGGATCCGGCTCTGCAGCATCAGTTTGAGTATTATGCCTATCAGCTGTGGGAGATGGACCAGTTTATCGGGGAGTTGATTGAGGCGCTGGAAGGACTGGACGAGGACTGTGTGCTGGTGCTGTACGGTGACCATCAGCCCAGCTTGGAATATGATGTGGAAGATTTATTCATAGACAGCAAATACATCAGTGAATATGTAATTTGGACGAATTTTTCCTTGGAGAGCAAAAGCCGGGACATTGAGGCATATCAGCTGTCGGCGCTGGTGCTGGAGTATCTGGGAATTGAAAATGGACTTTTGACAAAGCTGCATCAGAGGTATTATGAAAATGAGGATTATCTGGACGCCTTACAAATGCTGCAGTATGATATGTTGTATGGAGATATGCTGGCATACGGAGGCGCAGGCGTATATACCCCAACAGATATGAAAATGGGATTTCGCGATGTGCTGATACACCATGCGACCTATGTAGAAGGCCGGTATTACATTGTAGGCGAGAATTTCACTAAGTCCAGTCAGGTATATATCAATGAGCATTCGGAGGATACCACTTTTATTTCGGACACAGTGCTGTTGTTGGACAATGGAAAGTTGGAAGAGGGGGACCAGATAAACGTCCGCCAGATAACGAGCGACTTTATTGAACTGGGAGCTTCTGATAGTTACATTTATACAGACACACAGCGTCCGGCGGAGGCTACTATGGATGAAGCAGAGGACTGAGTGATTTTTGCAAGAAAAGGTACAACCCTACCGACTCACCTACGGCGAGCCACCTCCCCTTACACAGGGGAGGCTTTCTACATGGTCCTTTGTGGAGATCACATAGCAATTCCGGGGACATTCCGTGTGATTACTTCATTAAGAAGGCCCATTGTGGGGAGTTGCGTAGCAACTCCGGGGGCATTCCGCGTAATTACTTCATTAAGAAGGCCCCCTTGTGTAAAGGGGGCTCCCGCGGAGCGGGTGGGGGATTGTTTCTGACAACCCCTCTTGTTATTTCAGCGGCGTATGGATTCTTCCATAGGCGCTGTGTGTGGTATATTCTGAATGTGTTCTGCCAATATTGTGGTGCAGGAGAAAGTCTTTGCAGCCACATCCGTTTTCTGCGTCGGTTGTAATATAATAAAGCTCCCGTTTGGTGATGACACAGTTCTCATGAATGGTGCAGGGAACTGGAGTATCATCCACCCCCGCGGGTTCCTTTGACGTGTAGGTATAGTAACACATTTTGCCGCAGTAAGCACAAGGCTCGCAGTAAGTGTATGCACTGCAGGGTGTGGCAAAGATATTGCCGCACAGTATGGCGGCGCAGCATACGATATATAATAATTTTTTGATTCTCATTTTTTATCTCCCAATTGGTATTCTATTTATAGAATGGCCGAATCCGAAAATTTTACTCTATTGTGTGCAAAGGAAAAAAGTGTATAAAAAGAAGGAGAATGGACTCCTCCTTTTTAAATTATACAATTTGCCGTCGCAGTTCTGCGATGATTTTCTTTTCTTCTCTGGATACTTTTACCTGGGTCAAGCCGAGGATGTCCGCTGTTTGCTGCTGTGACAGGTCCCGGTAATACCGCAGCATAATAATTTTCCGCCATTGTTCCGGAAGCCTTCGCAGTGCTTCTGACAGAGCGATACGGTCAAATGCTTTATCTATGGAACAGGATGTATCTTCTACCATACTTTCCACAGTCAAGTCTCCATCGTCTCCTACCGGCTCGGAAAGAGAAGCTACAGGACGTCCCGCATTCAATGCCTGTAGTACTTCCTCTTCGGAAAGTCCCGACAGCTCTGCAAGTTCGTTTGTATGCGGCTCTCTGCCATGCGCACTGATAAACTCTTCCCGCTGGCGCATCAAAATGGCGCAGTTTTTCTTATTTACTCTGCTGACCTTGATCAGCCCGTCGTCCCGCAAGAATTTCCGTATTTCTCCTATGATCAGCGGTACCGCATAGGTGGAAAATGCGGTGCCTCTGGATGTGTCGAACGTGCGAATTGCCTTCAGCATTCCGATCAGCGCAATTTGGATCAGATCCTCCATTTCCACACCGCGTCCGGAAAAGCGTCTGGCAATTGAGGCCGCAAGGGGATAATTTACCCGGATCAGTTCTTCGGTGGCCGCTTCATCTCCCTCCTGGGACTTTTCTATATAGCAGGTATTGTCGCTGTACTGGCTCAAGGGCTTCACCTCCCGTTTTATGTATGCTGGACTAACGGGGAAGTGCCGACAATTTTTTTATCATAATTACCTTTGTGCCTTTTCCCGGACGGCTTCGTACGGTGAGACCGTCCATGAAGCTGTCCATTACGGTAAAGCCCATACCGCTGCGCTCATTTTCCGCATCGGTGGTATATAGGGGCTGCATCGCGGTTTCTACATCCGGGATGCCGCATCCGGCATCCCGAATTTCAATTTTAATTTTTCGGTCACTGTAGGCATGCATTGTCATATACACCGGGCCTACCGCATCCCGATAAGCATGTACGGTACAGTTTGTAACTGCTTCAGATACGGCGCATTTGATGTCGGCAAGCTCTGCCACTGTGGGATTTAGCTGCATGACAAAGGCAGCCGCCAGCGATCGCGCAAGAGATTCGTTTTGTGATAGGGAATTGAATTGCATCTTCAGGGTGTTTTCGGCTTTTTTCATTTTTTCACATCTCCTTCAAAGGTAATAATCCGATCCAGTCCTGCCATATCGAACATCTGACGCACTCTGCCGTGGGCGCCCTGTACGGCGAACTGTGTACCGACTTCTTCTGCTTTGGTAAACCGTCCCAGTATCAGTCCCAGACCGGAGCTGTCCATAAAAGTGACACCGCCCATGTCAATAATCAGCTTGTCCGGTGCCGCAGACAAAAGTGCGGAATCTATTTCCTTGCGGATATTTTTCGCACAGTGATGGTCGATTTCGCCGGTGATTGCGGCTCTGAGTACATTGTTTTTGGATTCTAAAGTTACAGCAGCATTTTTTATATCCAAGTTGATCCCTCCATTTCGTTTTTATTGTACTATAGGGGAAATGTATATACTGTCGAATGTATCCGGGGAGAAAAGATATATGTTGACGAATCCGGCGGAGCATGGTAGAATATTTGCAGAATATACGATGAATTGGAGCTTACTATGAACATACTGCACGGCGCCGCTTTGGTGGGGCAGTCCGGAGGACCCACTGCGGCTATTAACGCGACCCTTTCCGGAGTGATCCAAGGCGCACTGGAACACACAGCGGCCATTACAAAAATTTATGGGATGCGAAACGGCATTGAGGGCTTTTTGGAAGAACGGATGGTGGATCTCGGTCGTCTTTTTCAGGATGCGGCCGGGTGTATCGATACGGATAAGCTGGATTTGCTGTGTCAAACGCCTGCGGCGGCACTGGGCTCTTGTAGAAAAAAACTGCCGAATCCCGATACGGAGCCTGAATTTTATGAGAAATTGGTTGGCCTTTTCCAAAAATTTGATATTCGCTACTTTTTTTATATCGGCGGAAACGATTCTATGGATACGGTAGCGAAGCTGACCGCATATCTCCAGAATGTGGAATATGAAATGCGTGTGATTGGCGTGCCGAAAACCATCGACAATGATCTCGCGGGAACGGATCATACGCCTGGCTTTGGTTCTGCAGCAAAGTATATCGCAACTACCGTATCGGAGATTATCCGGGACTGCGCGGTTTACACGGTTCCTGCAGTGACCATTGTAGAGATTATGGGCCGGGATGCCGGATGGCTGACTGCCAGCGCAGGACTGCCGGCCCTCACTGGGCGTCCGGCACCCGACTATATCTACCTGCCGGAGGTGCCGTTCTCCATGGATGCCTTTTTGGAGGATGTCCGGCGCGCCCTTGCTATACACCCTAATGTGGTGGTGGCGGTTTCGGAGGGGGTGCGGGATGCCCAGGGCCGCTATGCCGGAGAAAGCGCACAAAGCGGCGTGACGGATGCTTTTGGACATCGATATTTGTCCGGTACGGGGAAGGCATTGGAAATGGCCGTAAAAGATAAAATCGGATGCAAGGTGCGTTCCGTAGAATTGAATATCAGCCAGCGGTGCGGCGCCCATATCCAATCTGCAGCAGATATACAGGAATCCATTGGTGTAGGGAAAAGCGCTGTAGAGGCTGCCGTATCTGGAAAGACCGGCTGTATGATGGCTATGGAACGGGAGAAGGGGAAATATAAAATCTCCTTTGTTCCCAAAGGAATTTCCGGTATTGCAAATGCTGTGCGCAGTGTTCCCAGAGAAATGATTGTAGCATCGGGAAACAATGTTACCAAAGCGTGCCTGGAATACATATTTCCACTGATTCAGGGTGAGTGTACGCAGAAATATGTAGACGGTCTGCCCGCGCACTTTGTTATCGAATAAAAAAGAGGGCATATGCCCTCTTTTTCTTTGAAATTTATCTTGTAAAATCTGCCATGTTCTGCATGATTACGCCTACAGTATCCATTGCAGCTGCTGCTTTTTCTCGAAACCCCTGAGGTTTATGCTTGCTTTTGAGCATAACAGACACTGCAGTACCTACGGCGCTGCCAATGACCATTCCACAAACTACGTATTTTGCTGCATCCATTTTCTTTGTATCCGGTTTAGACATTTTTTGTTCTCCCTTCTGGAAAAGAGGCTTTTTGCCTCCAATTTTTTCAATAATAGTATCCACAGGAAGACAATGCTTTATATGTGGTAAATTCCGATAAATATATAAAAAGG
>JAGZAC010000100.1 GCA_018370615.1 Clostridiales bacterium | reverse complement strand
CCTCGCCCCGCTCCCGCAGGGGCGGGATCTCCAGCGGCAGGGTGTTCAGGCGGTAAAACAGATCCTTGCGGAAGCGGCCCTGCCGCACCAGCTCGTGGATATCCTCGTTGGAGGAGGCAACGATCCGCACATCCACCGGGATCACCCGGTCGCCGCCTACCCGGATCAGCTCCTTTTCCTGCAAGACCCGCAGCAGCTTGGCCTGTAGCATGGGGCTCATAGCCTCCACCTCATCTAAAAACAGGGTGCCCAGATGGGCATATTCAAATAATCCTGCCTTGCCGCCCTTTTTGGCGCCGGTGAAGGCCCCCTCCTCGTAGCCGAACAGCTCACTTTCCAGCAGGGTCTCCGTCAGCGCGGCGCAGTTGATCGCCACAAAGGGCATTTCTCTCCGGCGGGAGGCGTTGTGGATGGCGTGTCCGAACAGCTCCTTGCCGGTGCCGCTCTCTCCGGTCAGCAGAATGGCGGAATCGGTCTGGGCCATTTTCTCCGCCAGCGCCTTCACCTGACGGATGGCCTCGCTCTCACCGATGATGTCATCCATGGTGTACTTGGCGCGGTAGCCCCAGTCCTGAAGCTGGGCCCGGAACTTGTGCTGCCGCTTTTCTTCCTCTGTAAAGCGCTGGAGCAGCAGAAAACTGCCGATCCGGGTGCCCTGCCAGTCCACCGGCACCACAGATACGTTGACAAACACATCCTGGATCTTCATCAGCTGCACCTGCTTATAAGAGGAACCCGCGTCGCCGAGATCCGGCAGCAGGGTGCCGATCTCTCCGCCGATGTCTACGCCGCCGGTGATGCCGGACGCCGTGGCGTTGGCCGCAAAGACCCGGCCCTGTACATCCACGCCGATGATGCCCATTTTCAGAGCACCCATCAGCATGTCCAGATAGGTTTCCGTCTGCAAGCTGGCGTTCCACAGGGCGGCCAGACTCCGACCGGGGTCCGCCAGATTCTGTATGTACGTTCGGAAATGCTCGCTGGCTGGCAGCCAGGAAAAGCCCAGATGGAGGCCGATCTCCAGAATGGTCTCCGCGGAAAATACCCGGGAACCCAGATTCAGCACGGAGGTGAACTCCGGCGGTACGCACTGGGGTTCTCCCGGCGTGATGGCCATTTCGATCCGCGGCGGCACCGCCATGCCGGGGCAGTAAGGGAACAGCTGGATCTGGGTGATGCCCAGCCGGTGCAGCTCCGCAATGGACTCAATGGCCATCTGCATACTGAAGTTCACCAGAATGGCTCGGGTCCCTGCCGGCAGCTGCTGCAGCGCCTCGATGTCCCGCTTCAGATAGGTGATCTTGGCGGGCACCGTGGGCTTGTCCGCCGGAAGATACGCCGAGACCTCCTTGTAAGCATCGGAGGAGGTGCAAGAGATGAGATAGAGATCCGCATCCTTGGGCATGGAGGGGTAATCGTGATTTCGCACGCTGAAGCTCCGAATCTGGATCTCCTGCCCGAACAGCTGCAAAAGGGTACGCTCGTAGGGTGTGGAGTTGGACAGTTCCTCCGTGATCAGGACGATGCGCTTCATCGAATCTACCTCCTGCCGAATTTTTTCAATCATACCATAAACGGTGTCGTTCCGCAACGCAATGGGCCATAATATCCCGCTACCTTTTCAAAGCGCATCCTGACCGAGGAACCAAAATTCGTGCAAAAGCGGAAAGATATAGAAAAATAACTCTGTGCTGTGTCTACTTTTGATTTTGTCTCTCTACTCTATCCAAGACCGCTATCCCTTGCAAACACGGACCATGCAGGGCATCGAATCATCATGTCCACTTTTGAAAAAGAATTTTGGCAAAAATTATTGTCAGTGTCCACTTTTGAAAAAACAACTTCCGCAAAAATATTCCTCATGTCTACTTTTGAAAAAGCTAATCAAAAATAAATATTTTTCGTGTCTACTTTTCTTGACTGCTACAAAGCTACAACAGCATTGTAGAATTATGTCGCAAACCGCCGACTTAATTTAAAGAAAAATGTCACGATCCGATTGATAACTGTGGAGAATTATGTTACAATAACGGCAAACGAACCGGAATGAGGTGCTGAGAATGCTGCGCAGAAAGGCTTATCAAAAGCTTCTGGATTGGAAAAATGACCGCAATCACAAGGCTCTCTGTATTTTTGGCGCAAGGCAGATCGGCAAGACGACGCTGATTCGGAAATTCGGAAAAGAGAATTACAAATGCTTTGTGGAGATCAACTTCGTCTCTGACGCAAATGCATCTGACATCTTTTCGGGCGATCTGGATATCGACACGATCCTCACAAATCTGACCGCCTATACCCGGCAACCCATGGAGCCGGGGCAGACGCTGGTGTTCTTCGATGAAATTCAGGAGTGCCCCAATGCCCGCACAGCGATCAAATTTCTGGTGGAGGACGGGCGGTTTGATTATATCGAATCCGGTTCTCTGCTGGGAACGAAGTACAAAACGGTAAAATCCCTCCCTGTGGGATTTGAGGAGATCTACCGGATGTACCCTATGGATTTTGAAGAATTTCTCTGGGCAAACGGCGTTCAGGATGCGACGGTGCAATACCTGAAAACCTGTATGTCCACCAAGATGAAGGTCTTGCAGACGGTGCATGAGACCATGCTGAAACTGTTTTACAGCTATATCGTGGTGGGCGGTATGCCGGATGTGGTCCAGACTTATGTGGATACCCACGATATCGGCAAGGTCATCGAAGCGCAGACGGCGCTGCTGGGGCTGTACCGGCAGGACATTTCCCAATATGCTGAGGGGAACGAGCGAGTGAAGATCCAGGCGATTTTTGACGCGATCCCTTCTCAGCTGAACGACAAGAACCGGCGGTTTCTGGTGAATTCGTTGGCGCCGACCGCGCGGCTCGCCCGGTACGAAGACAGCTTCCAGTGGCTCAGTGACGCAGGCGTGGCGCTGCCGTGCTACAATGTTACCGAGCCGCAGACACCGCTGAAGCTGAACGAAAAGCACAGCCTGTTCAAGCTGTTTATGAACGATGTTGGTTTGCTGTGTGCAGCCTGCATGGAAAATGTACAGTTTGCCTTGCTCAAGGGCGATCTGGACGTAAACCTTGGTAGTATTCTGGAGAACATTGTTGCCCAGCAGCTGAAAGCCAACGGCTATGATCTCTTTTACTTTGATGCAAAGAAATATGGAGAAGTCGATTTTGTCGTTTCGGGCGGAGTCCACACCAGACTGGTCGAGGTGAAATCCGGCAACGACTATAAAAAGCACAATGCGCTCGATAAGATACGCCGCGTGAAGGAATGGACGTTCCGAGACAGCATCGTTCTGTGCAAAGGGAATCTGGAAGAGGAGGACGATGTGCTCTACCTTCCGTGGTACATGATGATTTTTGTGTGCCCCGATACGCCTCCGCAGGGATTGATCTATGATGTGGATCTGTCGGCGCTGGACGGAATATAAGCGGCGCACCTCCGGTTGGATCCATGTATTCTATCAAGCAAAAACCCTTGTGAGGATGCGGACAAGCGCTTTTGCCAAGTGGGGCTACGGGAGGTTCCGCTGGCAGCAGTCAAGCTCTATGTAAAATACGATCACAGAGCTGGTGCAATCATCTGAGAATTGGAATATCCAAACCGCCATATGCCTGTCAAGTGGTCTGGGGTATACGAATCTACGGGGGATTTACAGCAAACAGCTTGCGAAGCGAAAAAACGCAGGTTTCATTTTTAAATAAAAAGTTCTTTTGCTAAATCGGAAAAAAATATTGACTCGGAGATGGTCTTGTGGTATTATAATTATTGTAAAGTCTCTCTTTTCCGTGACGCAAGTCCGGTCGTCTCTCATCACGCTGTGGCGTAGTGCGCCTGCGTGTCGTATCTTAATCTAATCTATTTTCCCACTGTCCTATTCATAGGTACAGTGGGTTTTTATATTGCCAGATAGAAATATCCAAGGCGCCAGGAGGAAATGATCGGCCTCCCGGCGCCTTTTTATAATATAGATGCATTTTTAACCACTTTCCTTGTTTTTGGCGTGTGTCCACAGCGGTCTCCGGGGACCGAGGATGACAGGCCGCCCCTTCCCCCCGCACCGTGCCGCCTAAAGCGACCCGCCCGCGCTCCCGGAAACGAGCGCCTCACCGTCTGGCAAACGGTCCGTATTGTCTGGAGTAACATCCCCCTGTCGTGCGTTGTGACGGACAGCTCAGCGCTCAGCACCCCGGCAGCCAACCGGAGTGCGCGGATACTCGATATCCGTTTTCCAACGTGACGCGCAAGCGTCAAAACCCGTCCCTCCCCTTTGCGGCAGCTGTTGGAGGCCGGCCCTTGGCCGGCAGGCAGCTGTCCGCAGCAGGAGGCGACTCGGAACAGGTTATTTTCACCGCGTGCGGGAAAATAACCTGTGATAAGCCCCAAGTTGACCGTCTCCCCTGCTGGTAATGCGGGGGATCCGGTGGGTCGTTAGGCGCCCGCTGTGCAGGACACAGAAAATGCCTGGTTTAGATGTTAACACTGGAAGCATCCGGAGGGGGCAGCGAGAGCCCACAATCTCGCAGCAAAAAAACAAGGAAAGAAGGATCACTATTATGGGAAGCGTCAAATATGAGGTTTTACACAACTGTCCGGGATTCAGGGGTGATGTGCAAAATCCACCCAGCACCAACACGATCGAGCAGTACAAGACCCACGCCATCCGCTTTGGCCAATGGTGTAAGGCGGCGTATGGTTGCCGCCGTGTGGAGCAAATGGCCGCGCACATACAGGACTACGCGGACGAGCTCGTCCGCGCCGGGAAGTCCGCGGCCACCATCCACACCTACATCGCCGCCTGCTGCTATGCATGGCAGGTGCCGCTCTCTTCCATCCGCAAGCCACGGCGCCACTGCTACGCCGCAACCCGCAGCCGCGGGGAAAAGGCGGTGGACCGTCGCGCCGACGCGGGACGGGATGCCTCGCCGCGCCTGCACGATTTGGCGGAGATGGTCGGCATCCGGCGAAGGGAGTACCTTGGACTACGGTGTGGGAACTTGAAGCTGGACGAGTCTGGTTATCCTTGTGTTGAGGTCATCAAGGGGAAGGGGGGCAAGTATCAGCTCCAGCGCATTCTGCCGGACGATGTAGCGGCTGTGCAGTCCTACTTCGCCGATGGTGCAGACAGAGATTTTGTTTTCAGCAAGGCAGAAATGGAGAACAAAATCGACCTGCACGCTATCCGGGCCGAGGTAGCCAAGCGGACCTACGCCTACTATATGCGCCGATTGGAGACGGAGCCGGGATACCGGGACAAACTGACCTCCGAGATCCGGGCGCGTTGGGAAAAGTACCGCGGCGCTCCGCCGAAAAACGCGAAAAGGAAACATGACTGGCTCTGGCGGGACTCGCTGGTACAGGGAACCTACTGGATCCGGGGCGCCAACCGGCGTAAGGCGCAGGAAAACGGACTGGCGGTCGGGTATGACCGTCTGGCGGTCATGGCGGTGTCCGTATTCCACCTGTCGCACTGGAGATGCGACGTGACGATAGACCACTACCTGCTGGCAGTGTGATCATCCAGAAAAGCAGGAATGTCCACCGCGGACATTCCTGCCTGTTAAATGCCAAATTAAAAACTTTTCCCAACACACCCGCGATGGGCCCAATGCGGGTTGCACGGCCTGTAAACAAGTGGTATAATGACAATAGAAAACAGAATAGCACGGCAGCGGCAGGGAGCGCCAACTCCCCACCGCCTGCAACAGGCGACCTATCCGCCCGATGCAACAGAATTTTCTGCACCGCAGGGATATTATACCCATTTCGCCCCCCTATGGCAAGAGAATTTTCCGCACTGCACGGGACTACTATAGCCTGTGCAGTGCTTTTTTGTTTCCACATATCTTTTATTATAAGGAGACAAAATCATGGAAAAGCGAAATCAGGATCTTTCTCATCTCACCGTGCACCGTATACCTGTTATTTCGTTGCCAACCCTGTCTGACAGATGCCATAATCGTATTTTTTAGAATTACCGTCATATGAGCACCCTTGTAAGTCCGAGGACTGTTCTTCATGTCTTTACAATTGTCTTATTTATCATAGTGATCATTAGATAGCCGAGTGCAATTGCAGAAAATAAAATGCTAAGGCCCCTGCAAAATCGCGGAGTTGCAATGATATGACGATGCCGACACATGAAAGAACTTTCATGTGTCGGCATCCTTTTTAGAACATCATGGTGTCTTAGATGATTGCATCCGGTCCGCTCCTGAAAAGCTCCGGTCTCATCCTCCGCGGGCGATTACAGCAACTGCTGGCAGCGGCGATAGCCGGCGGCTGTCAGGTGTGTACCGCCCCTTCCCCGGCTAATAGAAGCCCAGCCGTGCTCCTGGAAGATCTGAAGAGCCTGACGCACTTCA
>JAGZAC010000099.1 GCA_018370615.1 Clostridiales bacterium | reverse complement strand
TGGACTGGGTGCCCGCCCACTTTCCCAAAGATGAGGCGGGGCTTTTTGAACTGGACGGCGGCCCACTGTACGAATATCAGGGAAAAGACCGTATGGAACAAGCCGACTGGGGCACCCGCTGTTTTGACGTGGGCCGGCCTGAGGTGCAGTCCTTCCTGGTTTCCAACGCGGTATTTTGGGCGTCTAAATATCACATTGACGGCCTGCGTGTAGACGCCGTTGCTTCCATGCTTTATCTGGACTATGGCAAAAAAGACGGAGAATGGGTCCCTAACGTCCACGGGGACAACCGCTGTCTGGAAGCCATTGCCTTTTTTCAGAAACTCAATTCCGCCATGGTTACCTATTTTCCCGATGTGATGATGATCGCGGAAGAGTCCACTGCCTGGCCAGACGTGACTACCTTTGACCGGAATGGCCTGGGTTTTTCCCTGAAATGGAACATGGGTTGGATGAACGATACCCTAAGCTATGCCCAGACAGACCCCCTTTTTCGAAAACACAACCACGATAAAGTCACCTTTCCCATGATGTACGCCTATGCAGAGGGCTTTATTCTCCCCATCTCCCATGACGAAGTGGTGCACGGCAAAAAATCCTTCCTGGATAAAATGCCCGGCACCTATGAAGAAAAATTTGCTCAGGCCCGACTGTTTATGGCATATATGATGACCCAGCCCGGAAAAAAGCTGACCTTTATGGGCAGCGAAATCGGGCAGTTCCAGGAATGGAATTACCGTGAGCAGATTGAGTGGTTTCTGCTGGATTATGAAAAGCACGCACAGCTGCAGCTGTATAACGCACGGCTGAATCACCTGTATCTGGAAACCCCCGCCTTCTGGGAACAGGACGACTGCTGGCTGGGGTTTACCTGGATTGACGCGGACAACCGGGATATGAGTATTCTCTCTTACCGCCGCATCGACAAAAACGGCAGAGAGGTGATTGTACTTTTAAACTTCACACCGGTAGACCGGCCGGACTTTACAGTGGGGATGCCCCAAAAAGGAAAATATGAGGAATTTTTCACTTCCGACAGTACCTGCTACGGCGGCAGCGGAACAGAAAATGGAATACTTGAGACCGCCGACGGCTCCTGGGGCGCCTTTCATCAATACCTTACCCTGCATCTGCCGGGATACGGCGCCGTCTTTCTGCGCAGAAAAGGCAAGTAATCTCAACTACAGTGCAATAGAATGGAGTTTGTATGTTTAAGAAAAAAGAATGTGTCGCCATGCTCCTGGCCGGCGGGCAGGGCAGCAGACTGTACGCTTTGACCCAACAGGTCGCCAAGCCCGCCGTTCCCTTCGGCGGCAAGTACCGAATTATCGACTTCCCCCTGTCCAACTGTACCAATTCCGGCATTGATACCGTAGGAGTGCTCACCCAATATCAGCCACTTGTACTCAACGATTACATCGGCAATGGTCTGCCCTGGGATTTGGACCGGGCATATGGGGGCGTAAAAATTTTGCCGCCCTATCAGGGACAGCATTCCAGAGACTGGTATAAGGGCACTGCCCACGCCATTTATCAAAACATGCGCTTCATCGACCAGTTTGACCCGGAGTATGTGCTGGTGCTGTCAGGAGACCACATTTATAAAATGGACTATTCCAAAATGCTTCGGTTCCACAAAAACCGGGAGGCGGACTGCACCATCGCCGTCATTGACGTCCCTATAGAGGAGGCCAGCCGCTTCGGCATTATGACTGTAGATTGGGAACAGCGCATCACCGACTTTGCGGAAAAGCCGAAGGAACCTCAGTCTACCAAAGCCTCCATGGGGATTTATATATTCAATCGAAAAAAACTGTACGAATATCTTATTGCCGATGCAAACGACCCCACTTCCGACAATGACTTTGGAAAAAATATCATTCCCGCCATGCTGAAGGCAGGAGAAAAAATGATGGCCTTCCAGTTCGACGGGTATTGGAAGGACGTAGGGACCATCGCAAGCCTTTGGGAGGCGAACATGGATCTCTTGGGGCAGCGGCCTGTTTTCTCTTTGGATGATGACACCTGGCGAATTTTCACCCGCCACGACCCCCTCCCGCCTCAATTTATCGGAGACAGTGCAAAAATCAAAAACTCCATTATTACGGAAGGCTGTGAAATTTACGGCACAGTGGAGAATTCCGTTCTCTTCCCCAGCGTGCGGGTAATGCCCGGCGCCGTGGTACGGGACGCCGTCGTCATGGACAGCACGGTAATCGAAGAAGACGCCCAAGTGGAATACTCGATTCTGGACAGAACCGTTTCCATTGGTGCCGGCGCGAATATCGGCAGCAGCAAGAATGGGGGAAACGCCTTGACAGTTATCGGAGAAGGAATTTCCATCGGCAGCGGACAAATGGTAGAGGCAGGCGTTATGCTGCCCGATCCCCGATAAAAAACGACAACACAAATACAGAAAGGCACGGTTACAAAATGACAGCGGCAGGACTGATTTTTTCCAATATACACGACCAAAGCATTCCCCAGATGACTGCAACACGCACCATGGCCTCTCTTCCCTTCGGAGGGAGATACCGGATGGTGGATTTCGCTCTGTCCAACATGGTAAACTCGGGAATCACCAAGGTGGGCATCGTGACCCACAACAACTATCGCTCTCTCATGGATCATATCGGCACCGGAAAGGACTGGGATCTGGCCCGCCGAGGCGGCGGTGTGATTATTCTTCCGCCCTTCGTCACCGCCTATGAAAATCCCCGGGCAGGGAAGCTGTACACCACTCGTCTGGAGGCGCTGATGGGCGTGATGGAGTTTATCAAAAGCTGCACCGAAAACGCCATCGTCCTGTCCGACTGTGATGCGGTCTGCAATATCAACCTGTCCGCAGTACTGCAGGAGCATGAGCAGGACGGGGCAGACCTCACCATTGTCACAAAAGAGATGCACCTGGGCGAAGCAGCAGGAACCGGTGGGAATTCCATCGTTTATGCAGACGAGGACGGAAATGTGACAGAATTTGTGGAGCATACCCGGCTGCTGCGGGGGCAGTACGATGTGAGCACCAATATCATGGTGTTTTCCAAAAGCTTTCTCCTGACGCTGCTGCTCAGCGCCCTTGCCCACGGCTATACGTCCTTTTACCGACAGGCTCTTTCCTACGCCATGGGCAGCGCCCGAATCCGAATTTACCGGCACGATGGCTACTATGCAAAAATCGACGGACTTACCCACTATTTCCAGGCAAACCTGGCTCTGCTGCGTGCCGAAACACGAAATGCCCTTTTTGGTGCAAAGGACCGTCCGATTTACACAAAGGTACGCAATTCTCCGCCCACCCGATATGGGGACAGCGCGGTGATTGCCAACGCACTGATTGCAGATGGCTGCCGCATCGACGGCACGGTGGTCAACTCGATTCTTTTTCGCGGCGTGCAGGTGCGCCGGGGGACAGTCGTCAAAAATTCTATTTTGCTTCAGGACAGCTTCACGGGGGAAGACGTCACACTCAACTGTGTTATCGCCGACAAAAACGTGGTAATTCGAGATGCCCGCACCCTGTCCGGACACGAATCCCTTCCGTTTTATATCGGCAAGGGTAAAATGCTTTAAGGAAAGATGTATATGATGAAGATATTGTTTGCAGCGTCGGAATGTATGCCCTTTGCCGCCACAGGCGGACTGGGAGACGTTATCGGCAGTTTGCCCAGAGCGCTCCGGGATGCATATGGACCGGCGGCGGACATCCGGGTGGTCCTCCCTCTGTACGAATGCATTCCCCCATCCCTGCGGCAGTCTTTTACCAAAGAAGCCGTTTTTACTGTCCGTCTTTCCTGGAGGCGGCAGTACTGCGGTCTTTACAGCCTGCGCAGGGATGGAATTGTTTACTATTTTATCGACAACGAATACTATTTCGGCCGGCAAAATATCTACGGATATCCGGACGACGGAGAACGCTACGCCTTTTTTTCCATGGCGGTGCTGGACATGCTGGCGCATATCGGGTTTTTCCCGGATATTCTTCATGCCCACGACTGGCAGGGCGCCCTCTCTGTCATATATAAAAACCTTTTGTACGGTGACCGACAGGGGTATGCCAGGATAAAAACAGTTTTTACGATCCATAATATTGAATATCAGGGACAGTTTCCGACTTACATGCTGGAGGACGTCTTCGCCCTCTCCGCCGCCCACAGAAAAATTCTCGGATGGAGAGACGACATCAATCTGATGCAGGGCGCCGTTATCCTGGCAGATCAGATCACCACTGTAAGTCCCACGTATGCAAAAGAAATTCAAACCCCCGCCCTGGGCCGCGGCCTGGACAGCGTGCTGCGCGCCCACGCAGAAAAGCTGTCGGGAATCCTCAACGGCATTGATGATACCTACTATAATCCAGCCGCCGATGCTGCAATTGCAAAACCATATACCAAAGACACAGCTATATATAAAAAAGCAAATAAGATATCCCTGCAGCAGGAATTGAATCTGCCCCAGCGGGAAGATATTCCGGTTTTTTCTGTGATTTCCCGATTGGTGGGACATAAGGGAACAGAGCTTATCTGTACAGCCGCAAAGCGGCTGCTGCAAGAGGAGGAGGCCCAGTTGGTTCTCCTGGGAACAGGAGATGAGGTATATGAGGCCTTCTTCCACGCTTTAGAAGATACCTTTCCCGAAAAAATGCGTGCCCTCATAAAATATGACAGAGACCTATCCAAACGGATTTACGCCGCATCTGACTTTTTCCTGATGCCCTCTGCCAGCGAGCCCTGCGGACTGTCCCAGATGATCGCCTGCCGCTACGGCGCCATCCCGATCGTCCGGGAGACGGGCGGGCTGTCAGATTCTATTCATCCCTTCAAAATAGAAAACGGAAAGGTGCAGGGCAGCGGGCTTACCTTTATGGCATACGATACAGATGCACTGTACGAAAGAATTTTGCAGGCACTGGAAATATATAAAGACGAGGCTCTGCACCGCAGGCTGACCGTACAGGTGATGGAGCAGGACTATTCCTGGAAGGTCTCCGCCGGCGCATATATGCGTCTATACAATGGCCTAAGCGCACCAAAGAAAGGATAAAATTCCTATGAACAATCTCCCAAATACAGAAGAAGTCAAAAACGATATCATCAAAAAGCTGTCCCGCTATTTTGGCTGCTCCCCCTCGGAAGCCACCCCGGAACAGGCATACAAAGCCGCGGCAATCACCGTGCTGCATCTTCTCACAGAAAAGCGGCAGGCCTTCAAGGAAAAGGTCCGCCGGCAGGGCGCGAAAAAAGTATACTATCTGTCTATGGAATTTCTTGTAGGCAGATCTCTGAAAACCAATCTGGCAAATCTGGGGCTCACGGAAGCATACCGACAGGCACTGGCCTCCATCGGGTTTGATCTGGACGCACTGTACGAATGCGAGCCGGACGCAGGACTGGGAAACGGGGGTCTGGGCAGGCTGGCCGCCTGCTTTATGGATGCGCTGGCAGAGCTGGCCTATCCGGCTACCGGGTTTTCCATTTGCTATGAATACGGCTTGTTTTCGCAAAAAATTGTAGACGGTATCCAGGTAGAGCTGCCGGACAATTGGCTGCCGGGGGGCGACGTGTGGCTGGTGCCCCGGACGGATCGGGTGTTTCGCGTGCGCTTCGGCGGCAAGGTTCGGGAGATTTGGGAAAACAGGCGGCTGGAAATCGTCTACGACAACTGTGAGGAGATTGAAGCCGTCCCCTATGATATGATGATCAGTGGGGCAGACAGCGAGGGGGTAAGCCAGCTGCGTTTGTGGAGGGCCCGGGACCTTGACCACTTTAACATGGGTCTGTTTTCCCAGGGAGAATACTCCAGAGCCCTGGAGCCCAGTGTCAACGCAGAGATTATCTGCAAGGTGCTCTACCCCTCCGACAATCACTACGAGGGCAAGCTGCTGCGGCTGACCCAGCAGTATTTTCTGGTATCCGCATCCTGCCAGAGCATTATCCGGGATCACATGGCCGTATACGGCACCCTGGACAATTTCAGCGAAAAAGTGGCCATTCACATCAACGACACCCACCCCGCTCTGTGCATTCCGGAGCTGATGCGGATTTTCCTGGATGAATACAGCTTCAGCTGGGAAGCAGCTTGGGATATGGTACAGCGCACCGTTACCTACACCAATCATACCGTATTGCCGGAGGCTCTGGAAACCTGGAACGAGGACCTGCTGGCACTGCGTCTGCCCCGTATCCACCGCATCCTCCAGGAGCTGAACGAACGCTTCTGTAAGGAAATGTGGTCCTATTTTCCCGGAGATTGGAACCGGATTTCGGAAATGGCAATTTTGTCCGGGGGTACGGTGCGCATGGCAAATCTGGCAGTGATTGCCTGCGCCAAAGTCAACGGCGTGTCCAAAATCCATTCCGATATTAT
>JAGZAC010000098.1 GCA_018370615.1 Clostridiales bacterium | reverse complement strand
GCGTATCTGCGCTGCACTTTTTATGAGAACTTTCGTGTGTATGATTGCGCTTTTCCTAAGAGTATGCTATAATAGAATAAATAAAAACGTTTGTTTACTTAGCCCCATGTGGAAGGATTCTGTCATGGATGTAGATAAATATAAACCACAGCCCATACCAAGCAGGGAAAAGCTGAAGGATATACGTTCTGATTCAGCACGGCCAGACGATGACAGTGGAAAAAAGCTTCCTTGGGAGCAGACGTTCGCCGAAATTTTGATGGAATCCGCAGCTGCCGGAGATACTGCCGTCATCTCGCCGGCGCAGAGCATTCAGCCAGCGCCGGACGAAAAACGCGCCTTGTTTTATAAAATGCGGCAAATTGCCCGACAGGATGTATCCTGTATTGGGAATCCATCAAAGGTGTTTTATATGCAGGCACGTCTGATGGAGCATTTTACCGACGACTATTCGGAGCAGGTGTCCTTTTCCTTTTATTATCCTTATTATCAGCTGATGAGCTACGGACAGTTGCGAACGTACTTTACCTGGCGCACCCAGGTGCGCAGGGGCAATATTCAAGCAACCAGTGTTTCTTATGCATTTGTGTATATTTATGAACTGCTGGCGTGTATAGGCGCGGACAGTCCACAGGACAGTCTGGATAAGCTGGTGACGTTCTGGCGCGCCTATCGAAAGCTGGATAAGACGATTGACAAATATGTGCTCCACTGGATGAAGGATTTTCATATATATTATCCGCTGGGGCAAACGTTTGCGGAATTTGCCGCGCGAGAGGGGCTGCAGGAGTATTATCCTCGGGTGTTTGCCTATGACTGCGGGCGGGAAAGCAGCTTTGCGCTGTACAGCAGCTTTTCCAAGTACGATATACGCAAATCCATTTTTTATACGGAGGAGACCAGGGAAATCATTGCAGACTGCTTTTATTTCCTTCTCACAAAGCTGCGAAAGCAGTGCAGCGACAAGAAAAAGGTTTTTGAAGATTTTGTGTTCTATCCGGTGCGCAGAGAAACGGATTGGAGGCCTTTTGCCGGTGCTCTGTTTTATCCCTGCCTGGAGCAGGAGGACCGGGTGGTGGAACTGTCCCAACGGGAAGCATATACCTGCACACAGGGCAGGTGGACCTACCATTCCGTGATACTGACAGATGGGGGACGAGGTCTGATTGGATATATCATGAAGGAAATGGAATCCCAATTGCGGGAGAGATTGCATTTTCGTTATAAAATCAATCCTTCACTGGATATGTGTGATTCGAAAATCTTGAAAAGGCTGCGCATGGTGGACATTTTGCTGCCAAACGCGCTCTTAGTGGGAGTAGATGCCTTCTTTGCACTCCGCAACCGTAAGGTTGTACGTGTAGATGCAGCGTCGGTGCGCCGCATTCGGGAGGAGTCGCTGGAGACACAGGACAAGTTAATTGTCCCGGGGGAAGCGGAGACAGTGAAGGAAATCCCTGCTTCTGTCAGTTTTGTACCTGCTCCGGAGGATACGGGCAGTGTGTGGCAGACGTTTTTCTCCTCCCTGACGGAAACGGAGATGGCGGCGCTTGCAGCGGCATTGAACGGGCAAAATGTAAAGGCCATAGCAGATGGACAGGGAATGATGCTGGAGGTGCTACTGGACGGCATCAACGAAAAAGCGATGGACGCGATAGGAGATGCTGTGCTGGAGATGGACGATACAGTGGTTGTGTATGAGGAATATAGAGAAAAACTGATGGAATTGGTGGGATGCTGATGGAAACCCGGGTACCGAAGCGGATTGCAAGTACGATTATCAACGCCCTGAAAGGGGGCGTTGTGCCCCGGGTGGGGCTGGAATATATAACTGTTGGCCGTGCAAAGGAAATTGATGCGATTTTGCATGACATTGATATTATTGCAGACGGTGGCGCTACTTTTCGTTTTATTGTAGGAAAATACGGCAGCGGAAAGAGCTTTCTTTTGCAGACTATCCGCAATTATGCTGTGGCTAGGGGCTTTGTGGTGGTGGATGCAGACCTTTCACCGGAGCGCCGGTTTGCCGGCACCAAAGGGCAGGGGCTTGCTACTTACAGGGAGCTTATCCGCAATATGTCGGTAAAGTCCAAGCCGGATGGCGGCGCGCTGCCGCTGATTTTGGAAAAATGGATTTCCAAAGTCCAGTCCCAGGCAGCCCAGGAATGTGATATACGGGACCCCGCCTTTGACAGTATAGTGGAAAAGCGGATTTACGCAGTGGCGGGAGAACTGGAAGGAATGGTCAGCGGCTTTGAGTTTGCCAAGGCGATTGTCGCCTACTGGCGGGCGTACAGAGAGGATAACGCGGTCATGAAGTCCAACGTGCTCAAGTGGTTCCGGGGAGAATATACCTCTAAAAAGGAAGCAAAAGAGGAGTTGTCCATCAACTATATTGTGACCGATGAAACCTGGTACGATTTTTTGAAGGTTTTTGCCGCGTTTATGGTACGGGCCGGATATGCCGGGATTCTTGTGATGGTGGATGAGCTGGTGAATATTTTTAAGATTCCCAACTCTATTACCCGGCAGAATAACTATGAGAAGCTGCTGACCATGTACAACGATACCCTCCAGGGAAAGGCGGCCCACATCGGTTTTTTAATGGGCTGCACGCCTCAGTGTGTAGAGGACCGGTATAAGGGGATTTTCAGCTATGAGGCCCTGCGTTCCCGGCTGTCGGAAGGACATTTTGCCTCAGAGGATACAAGAGATTTGTCTGCACCCATTATCCGCCTTTCCATGCTCAGTCAGGAGGAGATGTACGTGCTGGTGGAAAAGCTGCGGGATATTCATGCGGGGCTGTATGACTATACGCCTGTGCTGACCCACGAGGACCTTTTGTATTTTTTGAATGTGGAGTATAACCGGGTGGGCGCGGATACCCACATTACTCCCAGGGAGATTATCCGGGATTTTGTGGAGCTTGTGAATATCCTTTATCAAAATCCGGAAAAAACTGTCGCCCAGATTTTGGGCAGCAACAGCTTTGAAATGGCCATGGGTGGTCTGTCGGAAGAAGAAATTCACAGCGATTTTGCGGAGTTTGAATTATAATTATGGATGCGTTTGCACGGCTTGCGCCGTTTATACAGGACTACATTTATAACAATCATTGGAAAGAGCTGCGGGGCATTCAGGTAGCCGCCTGCGAGGTGATTTTCGATACGGATGCCAATTTGCTGCTTTCCTCCGGCACGGCATCGGGAAAAACAGAAGCGGCATTTCTGCCGGTGCTGACAGAGCTTTACAACCACCCTTCCACATCGGTGGGAGTGTTGTATATCAGTCCTTTGAAGGCGCTGATCAACGACCAGTTCAAGCGGCTGGAACAGTTGATTTTGGAATCGGATATTCCCGTGTACAAGTGGCACGGAGATGCATCACAGGCAAAGAAAAATGCCCTTATAAAGCATCCTGCAGGGATATTGCAGATTACACCGGAATCTCTGGAGAGTCTCCTCATAAACAAGAGGGGCGCATGCTTGAAGTTGTTTGGAGACCTGCGGTATGTCATTATTGATGAGGTACATCATTTTATGCGAGACGCCCGGGGCGTGCAGGTGCTGTGCCTGTTGGAACGGCTGCAGCGGCTGACGGGGAATATCCCTAGAAGAATCGGCCTCAGTGCCACGCTGGGAGACTTGACGCTGGCGAAAAACTGGCTGAATACTGGTACGAATCGGGACTGTATCGCGCCGGTAAGCCACGAAGAAAAGCGGAGCATTCGTCTGTTTGTCAACCGTTTTGTACGACAGGGAGAGACGACCGGCGAAGTGGGGGATGCAGGGGACCGGGAGCATTTTGAATATCTTTTCAAAATGACTTTGGACAAGAAAACGATTATTTTTACAAATTCCAGAGAAGAGACGGAGTTTGTGATGGCCAATCTGCGCCAGATTGCTGCAAAAAACAAAGCCCCGGACGTATATCGGGTTCACCACGGAAATGTGTCCGCCATGCTCCGGGAGCAGACGGAGGATGAAATGAAGTCCTCTGAGGAGAAAATTGTGACAGGCGCTACGGTGACGCTGGAGCTTGGAATGGACATCGGCTCTCTGGATCAGGTAGTGCAGGTGGGCGCGCCCATCAATGTATCCAGCTTTGCCCAGCGCTTGGGCCGGTGCGGCAGAAGAGGACAAGTTCCCCAGCTGCTATTCACCTTTGTGGAGGATGTGCAGACTACGGCGGCAGATTTTCTGGGTCCCATCAACTGGGCATTTGTTCGGCTGATCGCCATTATCGAACTGTATACGAAGGAGCGGTGGATTGAACCGATCGAGCCCCATCTGCATCCCTATTCGCTGCTGTATCATCAGACAATGGCGTATTTGAAAAGTCTTGGAGAGATGTCCCCGGCAGCGCTGGCCCAGGCGATGCTGTCTATGGAGAGTTTTTCCCATATATCTAAGGAAGACTACAAAATGCTGCTGCGTTATTTGATGGAAACGGAGCAGCTGCAAAAGACGGAGAATGGCGGTTTGATTATCGGCCGCGCCGGGGAGAAGGTGGTGAATCACCATCAGTTTTATACGGTATTCATTGTTCCGGAGTACTATCTGGTGAAGGACGAAAACCGGGCCATTGGGACGGTGGACAAAATTTACCCTGTGGGCACGCGCTTTTCTCTTGCTGGAATTACCTGGGAGACGGTGGATGTAAATGTGAAGGCAAAGGTGCTGTTTGTTCAGCGGGTGCCTGGCGTTTCCCTGGTGGACTGGGATGTGGATTTTAAATCGGAGCTGCACACCCATTTGGTGCAGAAAATGCGGTATATACTAAAAGAAAACGAGAGTTATCCCTATCTCAGCGACAGCTGCGTGGAACGTCTGGGCGAAATCCGGTATCTTGCGAGAGGGAGCGGACTACTGGACAAGATGGTGACATCCCTATCTGAGCATAAATTTGCCGTTTTCCCATGGGTAGGCACCAGGCAGTTGTTTGCCCTTCATTATGCCCTGTTGGCTCGGGGCGTGAAAAGCAAAATGCCCTGGGAGACCTGTATTTACCTGGAGGTGTACTATCAGGGGAACGCAGAGGAGCTGGAAGCAGTCATTGGAGATATTCTGTGTTGGGATGTAGACCCTGCCACTTTCCCTCTGCCGGCAAAGGTGCAGATACAGAATAAATACAACGAGTTTATTCCCCAGTCCCTGCTGCGCAAGCAGTTTGTGGAGGACTTCCTTGATTTTGACGGATTGAAAAATACACTCATGCAATAAGTCAGTGAAGAGAGTATCATAACCGTTTGCAGATTTTGCACAGAATCTGCGGACGGTTATTTTGTTTGGCACCTGGATTTGCTTTTTCTGTTTTCCCCGGTCATATTGTGCGACTTGTCCGAGTATATATTACTAAACTCGTCCGGCACAAGCTGTGCGGATACAATGGAAAGGGAAAGGACTTGCCATATGGAAAAAGGGAAGGATTTTAACGAAGAAGCGGCGCTGGCATATCTGCCGAACAGACTTTCGGAAGCGGCGCGGCGGACGGCGGCGTTGTATCACGGGGTTATCGGAGAAATTCGTCTGCGGACGGGATGTCCCATGTTTTTGAGTATAGGGAACAAAAATATCTCCTGCGGGATTTCTCCTACAGCAGATGAGCTTGCTATGATTTTACGCTCCCTGTGCGGCAATTCTCTGTATTGCCACAGTGAAACCATGAAGGAAGGGTATATCTGTACAGAAGGGGGGATCCGTGTGGGGGTGTGCGGACGTGCCGTGACAGAAGGAGGGAAGATTCTGTCGGTGACAGACATTTCCTCCGTGGCCATCCGCATCCCCCATCGGATTCCCGGCGCCGCAGATGGAATCTGCCGCCTGATTATGGAGGAAGGCTTTCGGGGGGCGATTTTATACTCCCCTCCCGGTGTGGGGAAAACTACGGCTTTGCGGGAAATCACCGCAAGGCTTGCGGGAAAACCGTACAATATCCGTATTGCTGTGATTGACACACGTTTTGAGATATGCGGCTCCCTAGGCGGAGAGCTGACCTTTGACGCGCTTTCTGGCTATCCCAGAGCGAAGGGAATGGAGACCGCCGTGCGGACACTTTCTCCGCAGCTGATATTATGTGACGAAATCGGAAGTGAGGAAGACGCACAAGCAATATATACCAGCTTTGGGGCGGGGGTCCCCACAGTGGTCACTGCCCACGCCGGCAGCCTGGAGGAGCTTTGTGTCCGCCCCTTTATGAGAAAGTTGATTGACTCCGGCGCATTTACATACGCGGTAGGGCTGGGACGTTCCCAGTCCGGGTTTACGTTGGATATAAACCGCATCAGTGCGGGAGAAGCAGCGGTATGCTGAAGCTTGCAGGGGCGGTACTTGTATTTGTGGCCGCATCCTTGTATGGCCGGGGTCTGT
>JAGZAC010000097.1 GCA_018370615.1 Clostridiales bacterium | reverse complement strand
CACTGCGCAACAAGATGTTTAAGAGTCAGATGAAAACAACGATCAAAAAGTTTTATGCTGCTGTGGAGAGCGGAGACAAGTCTGCTGCTTCTGCCGCTTATACACCTGCCGTTGTGATTGTCGACAAGGCTGTAAAACGCAATATTCTGCACAAGAATGCTGCTGCGCACAAAAAAAGCCAGTTTACATTGGCTCTCAACAAAATGGCATAAACACGGAAAAATTATAAAATTGGGGAACATCTCGCTGTCATGCTCCGGCAGGGAGGTGTTTTTGTTTTGTCAAAACAGAAAAAGACGCCGAGGGCGCCTTTTTCTGTATATATTGGATGCCCAAGCGATTGCCAGGGAATATATCAAAGGGAAGTAGTGTTGAATAAAGAAAAGAGCAGGATTTCGGAAAATTCCGATAGAACCGCCCTTCAACAAGTTGGTGGAGACAACTGGAATCGAACCAGTGACCCCTTGCATGTCAAGCAAGTACTCTAACCAGCTGAGCTATGCCTCCGTGAAATCAGTGTTTCTATTATATATGCTAGGGCAGGGCTTGTCAAGTGTTTTTTTATAAAAATAAAAAACGGCTCCGATTTCCGGAGCCGTTTGAAACAATGAAATTAGCCGAGTTCAGCAAAATACTTAATGGTACGTACCATCTGGCTGGTATAGGAGTTTTCGTTGTCATACCAAGCAACGACCTGCACCTGATAGGTGTCATCGTCGATCTTTGCAACCATAGTCTGTGTTGCATCGAAGATAGAACCGAAACGACTTCCAATAATATCGGAAGAAACGATTTCATCGGTGTTGTAACCGAAGGATTCAGTGGAGGCAGCCTTCATTGCAGCGTTGATGCCTTCCTTGGTGATATCCTTGCCCTTGACTACAGCAACCAGGATGGTGGTGGAGCCGGTGCAGGTGGGAACTCTCTGGGCGCTGCCGATCAGCTTGCCGTTCAACTCCGGAATTACCAGACCAATTGCCTTTGCGGCGCCGGTGGAGTTGGGAACGATATTCTGCGCGCCGGCACGTGCACGGCGGAGGTCACCTTTTCTGTGGGGACCGTCCAGGATCATCTGGTCACCAGTGTAAGCGTGAACGGTGGTCATAATACCGCTCTGGATGGGAGCGTAATCGTTCAGTGCCTTTGCCATAGGTGCGAGACAGTTGGTTGTGCAGGAAGCTGCGGAAATGATAGTGTCATCCTTGGTCAGCGTGTTGTGGTTTACGTTGAATACAATCGTAGGCAGATCATTGCCTGCAGGAGCAGAGATAACGACTTTCTTTGCGCCGGCGTCAATGTGGGCCTGGCTCTTTGCTTTGGAAGCATAGAAGCCGGTGCACTCCAAAACGACGTCTACATTGAGCTTGCCCCAGGGAAGGTCAGCAGCCTTAGGCTCGGCATAAATGGTGATTTCCTTTCCGTCAACGATAATGGAGCCGGGAACGGTTACCGTTTTTCCGTCCTCTGCGTACTGTGCATCCTTGTAATCTACTGTATGGCCCTGTGCAAGGTAGTTGCCCTGTGCAGTGTCATACTTCAGCAGGTGTGCCAGCATTTTGGGGCTGGTAAGATCGTTGATGGCAACGATTTCATACCCCTGTGCGCCGAACATCTGACGGAATGCAAGACGGCCGATACGGCCGAATCCGTTAATTGCAACTTTCACTGACATGTTTCATCCTCCAGAATATATAAAATTTAACAAACAAAGATAGAGTTAAAAAATACACTCCGTTCCATATTCTACCTCAGTTTTTCCAATTATACAAGCCTTTTTTCGCAAAAACGAAAAAATTTATCATTTATACAAATTTCCATTTTGATTCTCGGGCAAATATAGGCGCATCCACAATGCTCTTTGCACAAATAAATCCAAAAAAATGGCAAAAAGTATTGACAAATTCCGTGAATACTGGTATCCTTTAAAAGAACGGCATTTTATGTCGTCTCTCTGCCGGTGAAAATTTATACAGTCGCCGGTCAAATGTCCATAGGGAGGTGTAAAAAATGGAGAAGCTTACAAACGCATACGAAACCTTGTTCATTATTGACTCTCAGCTTGCTGAAGAGGACATCAAGGCGCTTACAGAAAAGTTTGTCGGATTGATTGCCGAAAACGGAACTGTCGGTGAAGTAAGCGAGTGGGGCAAGCGCAGACTGGCATACCCCATCAACGACAAGAACGAAGGTTACTATGTACTCGTGAACTTTACGGCAAATGCGGATTTTCCCGCAGAGCTGGAACGTGTCTTCGGCATCACAGAAGGCATCATGCGTTCCATTGTAATCCGGCAAGTAGAGAAAAAAGCCCAGGCATGATTTCCACACAGGCGAAAAGCCTGCTATGAAAGGATGGACATATGGCGAACTTTAACTTTAATAAGGTAATTATCGGCGGAAGGCTTACGGCAGATCCGGAACTTAGAACTACTTCTACCGGCGTGTCTGTTACCACTTTTTCCGTGGCGGTAAATCGCCAGTATAGAGCAAAAAATGCGGAAGATACCCAGGCGGATTTCTTTAACGTAACTGCCTGGAGGCAGACGGCTGAATTTGTGACGCGGTATTTTCACAAGGCAAGCTCCATCTGTGTTGTAGGAACCCTGCAGAATCGGTCTTGGGTGGATAATAACAACGTAAAACAATATAGAACGGAAATTATTGCCGACGAAGTGTTTTTTGTAGATTCAAAGAGTGAGAATCCTTATGCTGGAGAGCAGGCATCTGCCTCTTTTGCAGGCGCCGGCGCACAGCCATATGTTCCGGACAATTACGGCGCTCCTACCTTTACGAATGCAAGTGCAGATGGAGAGGCGCCCAAGTTTGAAGAAATCAACGACGATGAGTTGCCGTTTTGAGGTTTAAAACAACGGCAGAAAAAACGAATTTTTGATAAGTATGAATGGAGGTTTCGTTAGAAACATGGATACTGATAAGACTGTTACAACAGAAGAAGTTGTAGAACAGCCCGTACAGCAAGAGCCTGCAGGAGAACCTGAGGGCGAAAACGCTGCTGCCCCTGCTGCAAGCGAAAATGCAGGTGCTCCGAAATTTGAGAGAAAGCCCCAGCGTCCCGGCGGCAACCGCAGAAAGAAAAAGGTTTGCATTTTCTGTGAGGATAAGATCCAGTATATTGATTACAAGGATACAGTTCGTTTGCGCAAATTTGTTTCTGAGAGAGGCAAAATCCTTCCGCGCAGAATCAGTGGTGCGTGCGCAAAGCATCAAAGACAGCTGACAACTGCTATCAAGCGTGCACGCGTAGTTGCGTTGATGCCGTATATCAGCGATTGAGAATTAGTATAAAAACACCGATACCGTTTTGTGTATCGGTGTTTTTGCTTTTAGACAATCCCTCCGTCACGGCTACGCCGTGCACCTCCCTTTACTCAAGGGAGGCTTTTAAAGCAGCTTAGCTGCCCTATGCGGGAGATTTGATGAGACTTTCCTAGCTCCTTTAGTGGGGAGCACTTGTGAAGTTTTCGTGACTTCCTGAGCGGGAGGCTTTGTGAACATTTTTTCCTTTGCCTCCCCTGTGTGGGGATGAAAGCACTTTTTGTAGCTGCCCCTGTTTGGGAATTTTTGCAAACACTTTTTCTCGGCATAGGAGTCTTTACGAGCGCTTTTCCATTGCCTCCCCTGTGCAAGGGGAGGTGGCTCGCCTATGGCGAGTCGGAGGGGTTGTGAAATATAGCATTAGACGGCTTTCATCATTTGCACAGCTCATCCAATGTGCCAAACCGGAAGCCTTCACTTTTCCAGGCGTCAATCAGGTCGCCCAGAATCTCCGCATTTGTAGAGGATGTGGGGTGGAGCAGTAGGACTTCTCCGTTGTGGGTACCAGACAAGACTTTTTCATAAGAGGCCTTTGTAGAAGGCTGCGCGTTGTTGTCCCAGTCCATATAAGCAAAGCTCCAAAAAACGGTCTTGTATCCAAGCTCATTGGCCCAGATGAGATTTTGCTCGGAAAATCTGCCCTCCGGCGGGCGATAATACTTTGCCACTTCCACGCCGGCAACGTCTTTGCACACCTGTTCCAAGGCAGTAAGCTCTGCTGCAAAGTCATCTTTATTGCCTACAGCGGACATGTCGTGGTGGGATGCAGTATGGTTGCAGATCAAATGTCCTTCATTTGCCATTCGCTGAATCAAATCCGTATTTTTTTCTACCACATGCTCCAGTACGAAAAATGCGGCGGGCACATCCTTTTCCTTCAGTATGTCCAGCGTTTTTGCCACATTTCCGTTTTCATACCCTACGTCAAAGGTCAAATATATTACTTTCTCCTCTGCGTCATAGTCGGTATTGTTTTTATCAATAAAATAGGTTTGGCTGTCTTTAATGAAGTTAAACAACGCATCCAGCGGCGGCTGCGTGTGATCCTTTGTATGCTTGCAGTACCAGTTGTATACAGAACTTTCGGTGTGCGCGGCGGTTTCCCGACAGCTGATGTTTACATCCGGAGCTTTTCCGGCGGCTACTGTTCCCGATAATAACAAACTCAGTACGATGCAGAATCCAATGATTCGTTTCATATTCTTGCTCTTCCTTTCTTACATATTTCAATATTAGTATGGCAGCAGAAGAAGACCACAAACCAATGAAATAAATGGCGAAGGAAGCCAACTATTTTCATCTGGCGCATAGGTATTCAGGAGAAATCCAAAACCAAATGAATATATATGCAAAATTTATGTATAATTATAAAATTTAATGGATTCTTTGTGTAGAGTGTATATTGCATTTTTTTTATAAATGGAGTATACTGTATCCATAAAATACACGATAAAAAATGGCAGAGTAGACGCCAAGAAAGGTACATATTATGAAAAAAGAAATCAAAAAAATCGTTCTGGCATATTCCGGCGGGCTGGATACCTCCATTATGATTCCCTGGCTGAAGGACAATTATCCGGGCTGTGAAGTCATTGCCGTCTGCGGTGACGTAGGGCAGGGGAAGGAAACAGAGGGCCTGGAGGAAAAAGCGCTGAAAACAGGAGCCTCCAAGCTGTATATAGAAGACCTGCGGGAGGAATTTATTCAGGATTATGTATATCCTACGGTAAAAGCAGGTGCAAAATATGAAAATACCTATCTTTTGGGTACTGCCTTTGCACGTCCCATTATCGCTAAACGGATTGTGGAGATTGCCAAGGCGGAGGGGGCAGATGCTATTGCCCACGGTTGTACCGGGAAGGGAAATGACCAGGTTCGTTTTGAGCTGACCATTAAGGCCTTTGCACCGGAAATGGAAATTATCGCGCCTTGGAGGATATGGGAACTGAAATCCAGAGATGAAGAAATTGACTATGCAATTTCTAAAGGGATCGATATTCCTGTCACCAGAGAAACCAACTATTCCAAGGACAAAAATATCTGGCATTTGTCTCACGAAGGCTTGGATCTGGAGGATCCTGCAAATGAACCCAAGTACGATGAAATTCTGGAGCTGGGCGTGACGCCGGAGGCGGCCCCGGATCAGGCCACCTATATCACCATTTCCTTTGAAAAGGGAATTCCGGTGGCCATTGACGGCGAGAAAATGAGTGGCGTGGAGTTGGTTTCCAAGCTGAATGCGTTGGGCGGCGCAAACGGTATCGGTATTATCGATATTGTGGAAAATCGTTTGGTAGGTATGAAGAGCCGCGGTGTATATGAAACTCCCGGCGGAACCATTCTGTATGCCGCTCATGAAATGCTGGAGACCATTACAGTGGATCGGGAAACTATCCACATGAAGCAGATGCTTGCCGGCAAGTGTGCAGACTGTGTATACTTCGGCCAGTGGTTCACACCGCTTCGGGAGGCATTGTCTGCCTTCGTTGATAAGACACAGGAAACAGTAACAGGCGATGTAAAGGTGAAGTTGTACAAGGGAAATATTACACCTGCGTCTGTGACTTCTCCCTATTCTCTGTATTCTGAGGAAGTTGCAACCTTTGGTGAGGATGATGTTTACGACCAGAAGGACAGCGCTGGATTTATCAATTTGTTCGGCCTTCCCATCAAAGTACGGGCAATGCTTCTAGGCGATAAATATCAGAAATAAACAAAAATAAATATAAGAAACAATCGGGGACAGCGTCCCCGATTGTTTCCTTGGAAGGAAGGCCGTATATGGCAGATAAAATGTGGTCGGGAAGAAGTCAGAAGGCGTTGGATTCCCGAGTGAATGACTTTAATTCATCGATTTCCTTTGACTGGAGAATGTATGCATGGGACATTGCCGGCTCCATAGCCCATGCCACTATGCTGGGAGAGCAGGGGATTATTGCAGAAAGTGAAGCGGAAAAAATCGTAGAGGAATTGAAAAAAATCCGTGAGGATATCGCTTCCGGCGCCCTTCCCATCGATTTCGAAGCGGAAGATATACATATGTTTGTTGAAGCCGTGCTCACAGAACGAATTG
>JAGZAC010000096.1 GCA_018370615.1 Clostridiales bacterium | reverse complement strand
AATTATTATTTAAAAAATAAATATCATCATAAAGTTGCCAAAGTAAGTCTTAATGCCAATTTTACTTGTCCAAATCGTGATGGTACTAAAGGAATTGGTGGTTGCATTTTTTGTAGTAGTAGTGGTTCTGGTGATTTTGCGGGAAATGTAAAAGATTCACTTGAAAAACAGTTTGATGATGTTAGTGCGGTTTTACAAAAAAAATGGCCTGGTTGTAGATATATTGCTTATTTTCAAGCTAATAGTAATACATATGGTCCCGTAGAAAAACTACGCGATTGTATTGAACCATTTATAAACAAAAAAGACGTAGTTGCAATTAGTATTGCAACTCGTCCTGATTGTTTAGAAGATGATATATTAAAATATTTAGATAGCGTTAATAAGCGATGCGATTTATGGATTGAATTAGGATTACAGACAATCCATGATAAAACAGCTAAATTAATTAATCGTGGTCATAGTTATTTAGAATTTATTAATGGTTTAAATAAATTACGCCAGCTTAATATTAATGTTTGTGTCCACATTATCAATGGTTTACCTTTTGAAACTCATGAGATGATGCTAACAACAGTTAAAGAAATCGGTAAATTAGATATTCAAGCTTTAAAAATTCATATGCTTTATGTAATAAAAAATACTAAGTTAAACCAAATATATCAAAACAATGAATTTACTATGCTTACTCGTGATGAATATGTTGATTTAGTTACTGAACAATTAAGTTATTTACCAGAAAATATTGTAATTGAACGTCTAACTGGAGATGGTAATGTTGATAATCTTGTTGCTCCTGACTGGTCAATTAAAAAAGTTACTATTTTAAACGATATCGATAAGTTAATGGTCAAGAAAAATTATGTTCAAGGTTGCAACCTTGTCCAAAAATAAAAAGCCCTTTTGGGCTTTTTATTTTGTTAAATTACAACATTAAAATTATATTAATCTGTTTCAATTAAACCATAGTCACCATCATTACGACGATATACTATGCTTATAGAATCACTTTCAGCATCACGATAAACGAAGAATGAATGTCCAATCAATTCCATTTGCATAATTGCTTCTTCCATATCCATTGGCTTAGGTGTAATAGATTTTACTTTTACTAAAACATCATCGTCTGTTTCAACATCTTCAATTGAAGATAAGTTGAACGCAAGTTTATTATCTTTTGATTTACGACTTAATCTAGTTTTGTACTTTCTAATTTGCCCTTCTAGTTTATCTACTACTAAATCCATTGCAGTATATAAGTCACTATCTACTACTTCAGCTCTTAAAAGTACATATTCAGTAGGAATCGTAACTTCAAGTTTTTGTCCATAAGGATAAACTCGACATAATACTTTTGCTTCAACATTGTCACTTACAATGAAATATTTATCTAGTTTAGATAATTTATCTGAAATTTTTGATTCGATTGCTTCTGTGATTTCAATGTTTTTTCCTCTTACTGAGATTTTCATAAGAATTCCTCCTTTGTATATGAATTCATGTGCATGTTGGATACACTCACCGACGAGGAAAAGCAGATTTGCCGCTGTGTTTCTGTCGCTACGGGAGAAGCAGCCGCCGATATGATGCGAGATCTTACGGACAGGCTTCGGGAAACCTGCCCCCATCTACAGGTATATGTATATCCTATAAAAAATAACTTTTTCGGCGGGGAAGTGACTGTTACGGGACTCCTGACCGGAAAGGATATTGCAGAGCAGCTCCGGGACAAGTCCCTGGGAGAAGCGCTGCTTCTCTCCAGAAATGTTTTGCGCAGTGAAGGGGACTTATTTTTGTGTGGTATGACGCCGCAGGAGCTGTCTGATGCAGTGGGAGTCCCTCTTATTTTTAACCGGGACGACGGTGGAGCGTTTCTCTGCAGTCTGCTTGGTATTTCGCAGTGAGGTATAATATGGCAAAACCAATCATAGCTATCGTAGGGCGGCCCAATGTAGGGAAGTCCACGTTGTTTAATAAGCTTATCGGCGAGCGCCGGGCCATTGTAGAAGATACCCCTGGTATCACCCGGGACCGAATCTACGGGGAAACAGAATGGCGTGGCAAGAAAATGATTGTAATCGATACCGGTGGAATTGAACCCAAAACAGACGATACAATTCTGCAAAAAATGCGCCAGCAGGCACAGATTGCCATCGATACTGCCGATGTGATTATTTTTATGTGTGACATCCGCACGGGCCTTCTAGCTGACGATATGGATATTGCCGTCATGCTGAAGAAAAGCGGCAAACCGGTTATTCCTGCCATAAATAAAGCAGACCGCATCGGCACCGTAGATCCCACCTTTTACGAATTTTACGAGCTCGGCTTCTCGATAGATCCTATTGCACTTTCCTCTCTTCACGGAAGCGGCAGCGGGGATCTTTTGGATGCCGTATTGGAAGCGCTTCCTCCTTTTGAAGCAGATGAGGATGAGGATGAGGTGATCCGGGTGGCCGTCATCGGAAAGCCCAACGCAGGTAAATCTTCCCTAATTAACCGGATTTTGGGGGACGAACGGCTGATCGTCTCTGAGATTGCGGGCACTACCAGAGACGCCATCGATTCGCCTTATGAAAACGAACTGGGAAAATATATTTTTATTGACACTGCTGGCATCCGCAGGCAGAGCAGAGTGGAGGACAGAATAGAAAAATTCAGTGTGCTCCGTGCAAAAATGGCTGTGGAGCGGGCGGATGTATGTCTTTTGGTGATCGACGCAAACGAAGGTGTAACGGAGCAGGATGAAAAAATTGCCGGTATCGCCCATGAAGCAGGCAAAGCTACTATTATTTGTGTAAACAAATGGGACTTGGTAGAAAAGGACAACAAAACGGTAAATGCATATACCAAAAAGGTATATGACGCACTCTCCTATATGACCTATGCGCCTCTGCTGTTCATTTCCGCCCAGACAGGGCAGCGTGTTCAAAAGCTGTTTGAGCACATCAACTACGTAAACAACCAAAGCAAAATGCGTATCTCCACCGGAATGCTCAACGATGTGCTGGCAGATGCAGTAAACCGGGTGCAGCCTCCATCAGACCGGGGCAAGCGGCTGAAAATTTATTATATGACGCAATCCTCTGTAGCTCCACCCACATTTATCATGTTCTGCAATAATGCGGAATTGTTTCATTTTTCTTATCAGCGCTATATTGAAAATTACCTGCGCCAAACCTTTGGATTTAAGGGGACGCCTATCCGCATCATTATACGGCAGCGCGGAGATAAAGAAGAGTAGAGCGGACTTTTTCGCCTCACGCACCACTGTACATGCCGCAGGGCGGCAGAATGGAGACTGGTATGCTATTTGAATATCTTTTGGAACATAATATTTTAAATGTATATGTGCTTACAGTGCTGAGCGTGATCCTTTGCATCATCATTCCATACCTTTTGGGAAGCCTGAACTTTAGCGTAATTCTTTCCCAAAAGCTCTATCGGGAGGATGTGCGGGCAAAGGGGAGCGGCAACGCAGGCTCCACCAATATGCTGCGCAACTATGGCAAAAGGGCTGCTGGACTGACCTTTTTGGGAGACGCGCTGAAAACAGCAGTCTCCTGTGCCTTCGGCATATTGGTTTACGGAGTCTATGGAGCATACCTGGCCGGGCTGTTCTGCATCATGGGACATATGTTTCCCGTTTACTTCAAATTTAAAGGCGGCAAAGGAATCGTGTGCCTGGCCGTAATGATTCTCATAACAGACTGGCGTGTTTTCCTGATTTTGTTTGCGATTTTCCTCATCATTGTTTTGGGAACAAAATACGTTTCCTTGGGCTCCGTAATCGGCGCTATGCTGTATCCCATTGTTTTGAACCGGATCAACGCGGGAACGGAAAACGCAGTGCGTTCTGTGGAGCTCATTGCTATTTTGGTTGCTATCCTAGTCGTATTTATGCACCGGGAAAATATTAAACGGTTGTACAGGGGCACAGAAAGCAAATTAGACTTTCATAAGAAGAACAAAAACGGCGCTCCAAAGGATAAAGGCAAAAAAAATGACGAATGAAAAGACGGCGCAGTTTCTGTCCCTAATCCGACACGCAGCAGAAATGCAGACGCTGCAAAATGTAGTTCTGTCAACGCCCAGAGGCGCAGAGGCGCAAAAAATCCGCTGCACGCTGCGGCAGATGTCCGATGGCCTTTGTGTCCAGATGGAATACAGATATACAGAGGGAAGAGTCCGCCAGTGCAATCTTTCCCTTGCGGATTTTCTGGATGAAATCCAAAAGGAACTGAAGCATTTTGCACGAGCGGACCTCAACGACAGCGGCGGGTCCGCATCGCTTCTGTTTTCAAAAAAGGGAAAGAGCACGCTGGTCGCCCATGGTTCTATCGGAAACGGGGACAAGCAATCCATTTCCGGAAACAACAGAAAAAAGCGGTACATCCTGGACGGTTCTGAACCTTTTCTGATGCAGCTCGGTATCTCCAATGAAAAGGGCCGCGTCCACGACAAAAAGCAGGCGAAGTTTCGCCAGATCAACCGTTTTCTGGAGCTGGTACGGGATATTTTGAACGAGCTGCCTACAGAGGGTGTTCTGTATATTGCAGATTTGTGCTGCGGCAAAAGCTATCTCAGCTTTGCTGCTTACCATTATCTGGTCCATATTTTGCACCGGCAAGTGGTAATGGACTGTGTAGATTTGAAAGAAAGCGTCATGCGCGACTGCGCTGATATAGCCCTACGCTGCAATTTTACAGAAATGCATTTTCAAGCCGGAGACGTGTCGAAATATGCGCCGGAGCATCCGGTGCATCTGCTGGTCAGTCTCCACGCCTGCGATACCGCTACGGATCTTGTGCTGGATCGGGGAATAGCGCTTGGAACAAAGGTGATTTTGTCCACCCCTTGCTGTCATCGGCAGCTGAGCCGGGAGCTGGATTGTGCGCCCCTGTCTTTTATCACCCGACATCCGGTTTTGAAATATAAATTCTGCGACGCAGCCACAGACGCACTTCGTATACTCCGTCTGGAAGCCGCTGGATATACCTGTGATGCACTGGAGTTCACCGACCCGGAGGATACGCCGAAAAACGTGCTGATTCGAGCCGTTTGCCGCAATTCTATGGATTACAAGGGGACAAAGAGTCGGGACAGAGAAATGCGCTACAGACAGGCTTACGCTTATCTTACCGGAAAGGAGGCAAGCCCCCTTCCTGATAAATTATAAGGAATCATGACAATGAAAACACAGATTTTTGATATGCACGCCGCACCGTCGGCACGTTTGGAAGCACTGAAGTTTCTGTCTGCCGATATGGACAGCACAGAACCCTCTGATGCATATGTCAACAACCACATCCACACTACCTACTCCTTTTCTCCATATACGCCTACTGCGGCCGTGTACGAGGCAAAGAAGGCCGGACTTTCCACTGCAGGTATCATGGATCACGACAGTGTAGGCGGCTGCAGAGAATTTTTGGAAGCCGGCAATATTCTTTCCATGGCAGTAACCATCGGTTTTGAATGCCGTACGTCTGTGGCAGGTACTCCGCTGGAGGGACGGCGGCTCAATCATCCGGATCAAAAGTCTGCAGCATATGTGACCCTTCACGGAATCCCCCATCAAAATCTGGAGCGCTGTGAGGCTGTGCTACGGCCCCTGCGGGAGAAGCGCAATGTGCGCAACCGGAAGATGTGTGACCGCATCAATGAAATTTGTACAGGCTCTGGAATCAAAATTGATTTTGACCGAGACGTATTGCCCCTTTCTCTTTATAACCAGGGTGGCAGCGTGACAGAGCGCCATCTTTTGTATGCTCTGGCGGTAAAAATTGCCGATGGTGTAGGTAGAGAAGAAGCGATACGGAAAATCAGCACTCTATGTCAAATGGACCCATCTGATAGGGCGCTGCAAAAGCTTTCTACTACACCGGAGGAATATTATTTATATGACCTCCTGGGCGTACTGAAAAGTTCACTTGTCTCCCAAATTTATGTAGACGCCGATGAGGAGCTGATGCATATCCGAGAGTTTGTCCGCCTGGCAAACGAAGTAGGAGGAATCGCCGCCTACGCATATCTTGGCGATGTATGGGAAAGCCCTACTGGAGATAAAAAGGCCCAGGCGTTTGAGGACAGTTATCTGGAGCTTTTATTTGCCCAGCTGCGGGAATTTGGATTTCACGCTGTAACCTATATGCCCTCCAGAAATACCAAGGCACAGCTAGAGCGGGTGATGGGGCTGTGCGAACAGTATGGATTTTTCCAAATCAGCGGAGAGGATATCAACTCCCCCCGTCAGTCCTTTCTGTGTGAGGCAATGCGGGAATATCCTCATCTGATCGACGCCACATATGCTCTCATCGGCCATGAGATATATGCTACCCAGCATCCGGGGGAGGGGATGTTTTCACCGGAGGAAACAGCTCCTCTGCAAAAGCGAATTGCAAAATATGCCGCATATGGACGGCTATATAAAACCCGAAAGGAAGAATACAAATGAACAACTTGCAGCTGGCAGCCAGAATTGCCCCCGCTCTTCGTATGATTTACG
>JAGZAC010000095.1 GCA_018370615.1 Clostridiales bacterium | reverse complement strand
CTGCATACAGCTGACTGCCGTCTACGATTTTGATGTTGAGCTTGTCGATCTTGGGCGCGCCCTTCCAATAATCCTTGTTCGCTTCATAGGAAATATAATGATCCACATCGAAATCCGTTACGATGAACGGTCCGCTGACAACATCGGGATGGTTGAACCAATCCGCTGTGGAAAGCTCTTCCTCGGAATACTGCTCGATCACATGCTTGGGCAGAGTCAGCAGATATCTCGCATAGCTGTTTTCAAAGGTAGTAATCGGCATTTCTTCTTTGGTCGTAAACTGTACCGTTTTATCGTCTACCTTCTGAATGCCGTCGATGCTCTCTGCACCTTCCTCTACAAAGCCGTCGTCGCCAACACCTTCAAATACATAATACATCATTGCAGTATTGCCGATGACCGGGCTTGCCAGGCGAAGTGCGGTATAAACCACATCATCTGCCGTAACAGGTGTTCCGTCCGACCAGGTTGCAGCATCATCGATGTGAACGATAAAGTTTTTGTTATCTTCTGTTGTGATGGAATCTGCCAGCATGCCCTCAAAGTTCAAGTCAGCATCCAGCTCCATCAACGGCAAAAACATCAGTCCGGTCGCATATTTGTTAATCTCGCCGCCGTTTAACAAAAGGGGATTGAGACTGCCGATGGTATTGGTCACACCGACGTTGATAATCTTCTCTCCCGAAGCTGCTGTGTCTGAGGATGCACTCTCTGTGCTCACCGCTGCGCTTCCGGTTTCATCTGCTGCAGCACCTGCATTCGATGCGCCGCACGCGGTCAGTCCCAGCGCCATCACTCCTGCCAGAAGCAGGCTTAAGATCCTGTTTCGTTTTTTCATAACTGCTCCTCCTTTTAGGCGAATCATCCGCCGCTCAATACCTATCTATCCGGTATGTTAGTGAGAATTGTATTCTATTTTTTTCGATCTGTCAAGACTCTATTCCCATATTCTTGACAAAATACGGGGTTCGCGTTATATTCGACAGCAGAGCGCACGATTCTTTCTATCCTATCATGATGCCAGGATCAAAAGGTCTATGCCCACAGGAGCTTGCTCATAGGTGGGTAGGATTGTGGGAGTGCGCAGTACGGAACAATCCACTGACCTTATATAATATGCTTTACCGGAGGATTTTTCAATGAAAAATTACTTAAATTATCAGTCCTCAGAATATGACTGCGGTTCTGTTTCTATTACCAACGGAATCCGCTACCTGTTTGATCGGGAAGAAATCAGTCCTGACATCCTCAAATGTATTATGCTCTATACAATGGACACTTATAACGAACAGGGACAACCATGCCGTCACGGCACTTCCGCCGCCGCAATGCGTTTTGTCGGCAGTTGGTTAAATCAGCTGGCAGCCGTCCGCTCTTTTCCGATCCAGACGCAGTTTCTTTTCGGTAACGATGTTACACTGTCCCCGGACAGCGAAATCAGTCAGGCGCTTTTGCACGGCGCAGCTGTCGTGCTGCGTCTTTTTCTTGAAGTTCCGCACTATGTGCTTTTAACCGGCATTTCCAGAGACGAGGTGTTTTTCTTCGACCCTTATTATGAGGAAGAAGGGACTCCCGAATTCGACGCTGAATATTATGCCAAGGGCATCCGGTTTATTTATGACCAGCCAAAATGTGCCAACCGCGCAGTTTCTCTGGAACGCATCAACCGACTTTCCCACGGATACTATGAGCTGGGTGAATTTTCCTGCCGCGAGGCGCTACTGATGTTCCGCACGTCCGGCGAATGCGAATGGAACGCGTAAACGGGTGGGGCTTATAAGCCCCACCCGTAATTTTTATCGCGATAAAAATGCTCCGCGAGGATGCGCACTCGGCGCAGGGGTAGATGGTTGCTAAAGCAACCGCGCCTCGGCGCGAGAATGTGCCAAGGCACATTCTTTATTATCTTTATCGTATAGGAAACTTCGTTTCCATACGATAAAAACGCTCCGCGAGGATCGCACTGCGGCGGAATGGTAGAATGTCGCTTGCGCGACCCGCCGCAGGCGGAGAATCCTGTAGAGCAGGATTCTTTTTCATTTTCCGCTGTCACCGTAGTTTGCCAGCACACGGGCACTGGGGTCATTGACATTACAGCCCTCCCAGCTCTTGTTGGGCATCCAGAAGTCCGGCACCATCCTTGCCTGTCCGGGATAATACTTTTCAAAGATTTCCCGATACAGCAGGCTTTCTTTTGTGAAGGGCTGTGCAAAATCATATTTCCGGCGGAGCGTTTCGTATTCCTCGTCGGTGTAATACTTCTCTGCGTATTCTTTTAAATCATCCACCATGCTGTGTCCTACTGCATCGCTGAATGCAGCTTTTTCTCTCCACAGGATGTTATCCGGCAAAATATGATCTGCTTCAAATGCCTTGCGCAGCAGATATTTTCCTTTTCCGTAGGTGTTTAACTTCTTCGCCGGGTCAATGGACATCACATAACGGACAAAGTCGAGATCGCCGAAGGGTACACGGGCTTCCAGGCTGTTTGCCGCAAGACACCGGTCGGCACGCAGGACATCATAGCAGTACAGCTCACGGATTCTCTTTGCTGCCTCTTCCTGAAAGGCTGCCGCGCTCGGTGCAAAGTCCGTATATTTATAGCCGAACAGCTCGTCGGAAATTTCACCGGTCAGCAACACCTTTAAGTCTGTTTTTTCATGGATTGCCTTGCAGACAAGGTACATGCCCATGCTCGCGCGGATCGTCGTGATGTCATAGGTTGCAAGCGCTTCGATAACGGTTTCCAGGCTTTCCAGCACTTCTTCCTTTGTCATGATGACTTCGGTATGCTCTGCACCGATAAAATCAGCGACTTCTTTTGCATATTTTAAATCAATCGCATCTGTGTCCATGCCGATTGCAAAGGTCCTGATCGGTTTTTTCAAAATATCTGCTGCAATTGCACATACAAGGCTTGAGTCCAGACCGCCGGATAACAAAAAGCCCAGCGGAGCGTCTGCATCCAGACGTTTCTTTACCCCCTCCGTCAGCTTATCATGGATGTTTTTTGTAATCACATCAATATCTTCGTGCACATAACCATGGACAGCTGCGATATCCTCATATTTGACAAATTTCCCATCGTAATAATAGCTTCCGGTCGGAAATGCACGCACCTCGTCCACCCAGCCGATCAGGTTCTTTGCCTCACTGGCAAATGCAATCTTTCCGCTCTTGGAATAACCATAAAACAACGGACGGATTCCGATCTGGTCACGGGCTGCGATCAGCTTGCCGCTTTTGTGATCATACAATACGCAGGCATATTCCGCATCCAGATGGGAAAACATTTCCAGTCCATATTCTTCATATAGCGGAAGCAAAACCTCACAGTCGGAACCGCTCTGGAACTGATACCCGCGCTCTTCCAGCTCCTTTTTGATTTTGCGGAAGCCATAAATTTCACCATTGCAGATCACCCAGCTGCCATCCCGGTAAAAGGGCTGCATGCCGTCCGGGGTCAACCCCATGATCGCAAGTCTTGCAAAGCCGAGATACCCGAACTCGGTCTCAACGACCTGCTGGGCATCCGGTCCTCTCATCTTTGTCTTTAACAGATATCCTTCCATCGTTTCTTTGGTGACATCTTTTCCCGCGTAGCAGAGAATGGAACACATAAGCTTTTCCTCCTTTTCTTTTGCTGCGTTACGTAAGAACGCAAAAACAGCAGCCATTTGTCCTATTGGAGATAGGACGAATAGCTGCTGCTATATCCGCGGTGCCACCTAACTTGCCGCACTTCCTTGTACGGCCCCTTTTTCGCGTTCCCATGAAACGCTATCCCTGTAACGTGGGACTCCGGCTCGCCTACTTACAGATCCTGTGTTCAGCTTGCAGCTCGGAAGTGTTCTTTCCTACAGATATCCGCGCAGGACTCCCACCATCGCCTGCTCTCTGTGCCGTCTGTCTGTACTACTTTTCTTCGTCATCGCTTTTTGTTTTTTACAAGATAGCATACCCGTTTCGCTCTGTCAAGAAAATTTTCACGAATGGTTTGAAGGACATCTGCCTCTTACTCTTCTGCAAACAGAGGGGTAGACAGATAACGGTCACCGGTATCCGGCAGGATCACAACAATGTTCTTGCCTTCATTTTCGGGACGCTTTGCAAGCTCGATCGCTGCCCATACTGCTGCACCGGAGGAAATGCCTACCAGCACGCCCTCCTGATGGCCGATCTTTCTGCCGGTTGCAAACGCATCCTGATTCTCTACGGTAATAATTTCGTCATAAACCCCGGTGTCCAGTACGTCCGGCACGAAGCCTGCGCCGATTCCCTGGATCTTGTGTGCGCCGGCTGTGCCCTTGCTCAGAACCGGAGAGCCTGCAGGCTCTACAGCAACAACCTTTACATCAGCCTTTTTGCTCTTTAAGTACTGGCCTGTACCGGTCACGGTTCCGCCCGTACCAACGCCTGCTACCAGGATATCAACCTTGCCATCCAAATCTTCCCAGATCTCAGGACCGGTTGTCTTTTTGTGTACCTCCGGGTTTGCAGGGTTTACAAACTGTCCGGGAATGAAGCTGTTGGGAATTTCCTTTGCCAGCTCGTCTGCCTTTGCGATTGCACCCTTCATGCCCTTTGCACCTTCTGTCAGGACAAGCTCTGCGCCGTATGCCTTCATCAGCTGTCTGCGCTCTACGCTCATGGTTTCCGGCATTACGATAATGATCCGGTAGCCTCTCGCTGCTGCAACAGACGCAAGACCGATGCCGGTGTTGCCGGAGGTAGGTTCAATAATTACAGAGCCTGCCTTTAATACGCCCTTCGCCTCTGCATCATCGATCATCGCTTTTGCAATTCTGTCCTTTACAGAGCCTGCAGGATTAAAGTATTCCAGCTTGCCATAGATGTGTGCCTTTAAGCCCTCTGCCTTTTCAATATGTGTCAGCTCCAGCAGGGGAGTTCTGCCGATTAACTGATCTGCGGATGTATAAACGTTGCTCATTTGCTCTTCCTCCTTAAACCCACTTACTTTATATGTTAATGCGATTATATTCTGTCTTTTCGGATCTGTCAACCCTTTTTAAACAATAGAATGCACGCTCTGCGAGCATTCTATTGTCATGAATAAAATATTCAATGGTTTTTTCCGGCGTCAGCACAGAGGTTTCATTGAATAAAAGCACCGCCTCCCGGCAGTTGTTTTTGCGTTATGAATTTCTTCCACGGCAAGCTGCTTCCAGCTGTGTAAGCGCCTGCAAAAGCGTTTTTTTCGTACACGCCAGTACGATGCGTTCAAACTGTCCCGACTTTTTGTCAAAGACAGAGCCGCCATCCAGCCAGAGCTTTGCCTGATGTGCAATGAGATTTTCCAACGCTGTGTCCGACAGTCCCAGTCCCGAGCAGTCCAACCATGCAAAGTAAGTGCCTTCCGGTTCGATCAGACGGATCTTAGGCAGTCTTTCTTTTAAGAAGCTTCGCAGGACCTTCAAATTTTCCCGCAAATATGCCCGGCACTGCTCAAGCCACTCGCCGCCATTTTCATAAGCTGCCTGGCATGCGATCAAACCGAGGGCGTTCAACTGGGAATATCCCGCTGCGTTGATCTCGGCTTTGAATCTGTCCCGGACCTCTTTTCCGGGAACCCAGATATTGGAAACCTGCAGCCCCGCCAGATTAAAGGTTTTACTCGGCGCAGTGCAAAGAATCATCTTTTCTTCCAGCTGCGGACATGCCTTTGCAAATATCGTATGCGGATGCTCCGGAAAAGCGAAATCACAATGAATCTCGTCTGCCACAACGAACACATGGTAGCGGTCGCAAAGCTCTCCCAGTTTTTGAAGCTCTTCTTTTGTCCAGACTCTGCCGACAGGATTGTGGGGACTGCACAGCAAAAACAGCTTTACATTCTGGGATGCGATCTTTTCTTCCAGATCGTCGAAGTCAATTTCATAATGTCCGTCTGTTAAAAGGAGCGGGCTTTCTACGATCTTTCTATTGTTATCGCGAATCACTTCAAAGAACGGGTAATAAACCGGCGGCTGAATCAGTACACTGTCGCCCTCTTTTGTCAGAGCGCGTACCGCCATCGCAAGGGCGAATACCACACCGGGGGTTTTTACAAGCCATTCAGACTTTGGCTGCCAGTCAAACCGACTGTCAAACCAGCGATACAGCGCGTCAAAATATTCTCCTTTTACCTCGCTATAACCGAAAATCCCATGGGAAACCGCATTCTGCAGTGCATCCAACACAGGCTTCGGCGCCTGAAAATCCATATCCGCCACCCACAATGGCAACACATCTACGTCACGTCCGCGTTCCACGGCGAAATCATATTTCAGGCTGTTTGTCTTTTTCCGGTCAATTTCCCGGTCAAAATTATAGGTTGTCATTTCTAATCTCCCTCTCAACAAAAATCCTGCCCTGCAGGATTCTTATGCCTGCAACGGGTCGCAAACGCGACATTTTTCTGCTCCGCCGCAATACCGTCCCCGCAGCGTGGATTTGTTTCTCAGGAAACAAACGCCTGCTCCAGATCCGCAATCAGCTCGTCCACATGCTCCAGTCCAACGGACAGGCGCAGCAGAGTGTCGGTGATGCCGAGCTTTTCTCTCCACTCCTTCGGAACATCCGGATGGGTCTGCTTCATCGGATAGGTGATCAAAGATTCTGTACCCCCAAGGCTCTCCGCAAAGGTGATGACGCGCACCTTTTCCAGCACGCGCTGTGCCGTTTCCACGCTGTCGACGTCAAAGGAAATCATCGCACCCGCACCTCTCGCCTGCTTTGCATTGATCTCATAACCAGGATGCGTTTCCAGTCCAGCATAATATACTTTTCTGACTTTCTTCTGCTCCGTCAGCCAGCGCGCGATGTTGCCCGCATTTTCCTGCTGCCGCTCCATGCGCACCGCCAGTGTCTTGATGCCGCGCATTACCAGCCAGCTGTCGAAGGGGGACAAACAGCCGCCGGTCGTCTTTGCAATCAGGCGGATTTTTGCTGCGAGCTCTTCCTTTGCAGAGCAGACAAAACCGGCGATCGTGTCGTTATGTCCGCACAGGAACTTGCTCGCGCTGTGAATGACGATATCTGCACCGAGCGCAATCGGGTTCTGCAAATATGGAGATAAAAAGGTATTGTCTGTGATCATCAGAAGGTTGTGTTCTTTTGCAAGCTCTGCGCATGCCGAAAGGTCAGTGATCTCCATCATCGGGTTGCTGGGTGTCTCGATATAAAGTGCCTTTGTTTCCGGACGCAGCACCCGTTTGATCTCATCCAAATCACCGGTATTGACAAAATCAACCATCAGTCCATTCTTTTTGCCGATGGTATTGACCAGACGGGTTACGCCGCCATAAAGGTCTTCAGAACAGATCATGTGGTCGCCGGGTGCAAACAGATCAAATACCGCTGTCACCGCCGCCATGCCGGAAGAAAATGCCGTCGTGTCATAAGCGCCCTCCAGCGCGGTAAGGATTTCCTCCAGATGCTGTCTGGTCGGATTTTTCTCTCTCGTGTAGTCAAAGCCGGTCGAATGTCCCAGACCGATATGTCCGAACGTCGCCGTCTGATAGATTGGAAAGCTCACCGCCTTTGTCGGCTCGTCCCAGGAAAAATCCAGATTTCCGTGAATACACTTTGTTTCTATATGATTGCTCATTTTTCTGCTCTCCTTTGCAGTTATTTTTCGGATATTTTCTATCATTCTAATTGGATGCTTCCCATTTGTCAACACCAACATAGTTGGTAGATATGTTTATAATCAATTCCACAGTGGCTCCGCCACCGCTCCTTTTGCACATAAAGTCACGGGGGAACTGTCAAACAAAATAAAATTTATTCTTGACCGCCCCCTTTCCCAATGCTATAATGCATCAGATGAACAAAGGCGTTCATGAGTGAAACACTTTCCTATTTAGAAAAGTGTTTGATTCATGGACGCCTTTCAGTATTTGTACAGCAAACACGAGAGAATGAGCGAGGTGTACTTATGGAACAAACTGTGTACTTACAGCTGGAGGACGGGACCTGTCTGACCGGAAAACATTTCGGCGCTCCTTTGAAAGAGGACGTCATCGCGGAAGTCGTTTTTACGACGGCTATGACCGGATATACAGAAACACTGACCGACCCCAGTTATTACGGACAGATGGTCGTTCAGACATTTCCCCTGATCGGCAACTACGGCGTCAATCCAAAAGACTTTGAAAGCAAAGGAATTCACATGAGCGCATACATCACCAGAGAATGGTGCCCATGTCCTTCCAATTTCAGATGTCAGATGGATCTTGACGCTTTTTTAAAGCAGCAAAATGTCCCTGGCATCTATGATCTGGATACCCGCTACCTGACCAAGCTCATCCGCGAGCGCGTCGGCTTTATCCGGGAAAACATGGAGCGCACGCTGGCCGAGCTGAGCTCGTGCCGGGATCAGCTCGAACAG